>CAYYRE010000073.1:0-14354 GCA_964473895.1 uncultured Lentimicrobiaceae bacterium
CCATGAAACCTGTTTTGCATCCGCATCCCTTATCGCACCGCGGAGACAAATGTCTTTTCGAATGCTGGATTTTCTGATACCCTGCCTCTTTGCTTCCCGGTTTCATATTCATTTTTATCCATAACCCCTATTATTTTTTCCCATGAATGGGATCATTTTTGACATCAAACATTATGCACTGCATGACGGGCCAGGCATCCGGCAAACGGTTTTTATGAAAGGGTGCCCCCTTTCCTGCTGGTGGTGCCATAATCCGGAGAGCCGGAGCCCGAAACCATTTTCTTATCCGAAAGAAGAAAAAATTGACGGCAAAACTTTCTACGAAATGCAAACAGTTGGATATACCGTTACCGTAGACCAACTGCTCCATGAAATCGAACGTGACATATTGCTTTTTGAAGAGTCGGGTGGCGGAGTCACCTTTTCAGGCGGCGAACCACTCATGCAGTTCCGGTTTTTAAAAGAAACCTTGCGGCAATGCCGCTTACGCGAAATACACACCTGTGTAGATACCACCGCATGTGCTTCACCCGAAAAAATAGAACAAATCGCAGCCTTCACCAACCTTTTCATGGTGGACATAAAGCACATGGATGAAGTGGCACACCGGAAATACACCGGTGTCGGTAACCGGCAGATTCTGGAGAACATCCACCTTTTGGACAGCATGCAAAAGGAAATCAACATCCGTTTCCCGCTCATTCCCGGAATCAACGACGACGAAAGCCATTTGCTCCGCATGATGGCTTTTTTGTCGGAACTGCAACAAATACCGGTCATTAGTATATTACCGTACCACAAAATCGGCCGTCATAAATATGCAAGGTTCGGCATGGAATACAAAATGAACGGCGTGGAAGAACCCTCACCCGAACAGGTCGAACAGGTGAAAATATTTTTTGAAAAAGGAGGTTTTCCGGCCCGCGTGGGAGGATAAACCTTTGTTTTTAACCCTAAAATCAAAAATCAATGAACACAAGAATAAAAAAACTGAGAAAACAAAGTGAAGATGCGGTGCCACACATTTCTCCCGAAAGGGCCCGGCTGGTGACCCGTTTTTACCAAAGCCAAACCGCCGGACAGGTTACGGTTCCCGTAGCACGGGCTTTGGCACTGCAATACATTTTACAAAATAAAAGCCTTTGCCTGAATGAAGGAGAGTTGATTGTGGGCGAAAGAGGACCGGAGCCCAAAGCCGTACCCACTTATCCTGAAATCACCCTCCACTCCATTGAAGACCTGGAAGTGCTCAACAGCCGGCCAAAAGTTTGGTTCAGGGTGGATGAAGAAACCAAACGGATTTACCGTGAAGAAATTATCCCCTTTTGGAAAGGGCGGTCTCATCGCGACAAAATCTTTGCCCGTTTGGATAAACAATGGAAAGCCGCATACGAAGCAGGGGTTTTTACCGAATTTCAGGAACAACGCGCCCCGGGCCATACGGTACTGGGAAAGAAAATGTTCTCCAAGGGCTTTCTCGATTTGAAAGAGGATATTCGAAAATCCCGGGCCGCCATCGATTTCTTTAACGATCCGGAAGCTTATGCCAAAACCGAAGAATTGAAAGCCATGGAGATTGCCGCCGACGCCATAATCCTGTATGCCGAACGCTATGCCCGTTTGCTGCAACAGGAAGCCGCCGCAACATCCGACCCCCTGCGGAAAAACGAATTACTGGAAATGGCAGCCATCTGCCGCCGTGTACCGGCAAACGCCCCGAAAACATTTCACGAAGCACTGCAGCATTACTGGTTTATCCATATCGGCGTCATCACCGAAGTCAATCCATGGGACAGTTTTAATCCGGGCCGTCTGGACCAACACTTGTGGCCTTTATATG
This sequence comes from uncultured Lentimicrobiaceae bacterium, assembly GCA_964473895.1. Classification (GTDB taxonomy): domain Bacteria; phylum Bacteroidota; class Bacteroidia; order Bacteroidales; family F082; genus Sulfidibacterium. The sequence continues at coordinate 1,841 of CAYYRE010000073.1, forward strand.
AAAGGGAACGGAAAGCGGGCACATTGACCGAAGAAAAAGCCAAAGAGCTGCTGTCTGCTTTCTGGATCAAATTTAACAACCATCCCGCTCCGCCGAAAATCGGCGTAACAGCCAAAGAAAGTAGCACCTACACCGACTTTGCCCTCATTAACCTCGGCGGGGTAAAAGCCGATGGTTCCGATGCCGTAAATCCGCTTACCTATCTGATCCTCGACGTTATTGAAGAAATGCGGTTGCTGCAACCCAGCTCCATGATCCAGGTGAGCAAAAAGAACCCTGACCGTTTTATTAAACGGGCCGCCCGTATCATCAAAACAGGTTTCGGACAACCGTCGGTATTCAACACCGATGCCATAATACAGGAACTGTTGAACCAGGGGAAAAAATTGGAAGATGCCCGCAACGGCGGTGCCAGCGGCTGTGTGGAAACCGGGGCCTTCGGAACCGAAAGTTATATCCTTACGGGCTATTTTAACCTGACAAAGGTTTTCGAAATCACACTGCACAACGGTACCGACCCGTTGACCGGAAAAAAAATCGGATTAAAAACCGGCAACCCTTCGGAATTCAAAAACTTTGAAGAAATCTTGACAGCGTTTAAAAAGCAACTGAACCATTTTATCGACATTAAAATTAAAGGAAACAACCTGATCGACAGTATTATAAAAGAAAACCTGCCGGTTCCGTTCCTGTCGCTGCTCATTGATGATTGCATTGCCAACGGCAAAGATTACAATGCCGGCGGGGCACGTTATAACACCAGTTACATTCAGGGGGTGGGCCTTGGAACGCTCACCGATGTACTGACAGCAATTCGTTATCATGTCTTCGATCGCAAGAAGTACACCATGAAACAACTTTTGGAAGCCACGGCAGCCGATTTCGCGGGTTATGATGAACTGCGCAACGACCTGCTGAACCACACCCCAAAATACGGAAACGATGATGATTACGCCGATGAACAGGCCGTTCGTGTCTTCAACCTGTTTTACGAAGCGGTGAACGGCCGGCCGACCGTCAAAGGCGGACAATTCCGCATCAACATGCTGCCCACCACATCGCACGTATATTTCGGCAGCGTAACGGGAGCCACCGCGGACGGGCGCAAAGCACAAAAACCGTTGTCCGAAGGGATTTCACCGTTTCAGGGAGCCGACCGCAAAGGGCCTTCGGCAGTCATTCGTTCGGCAGCAAAAATCGATCATCTGAAAACCGGCGGCACGCTACTAAACCAAAAATTCAACCCCTCGCTTTTGGAAGACGAAAAAGGACTGGATGCTTTGGTGCAACTCATCCGCACCTATTTCCGCATGGACGGACATCACATTCAATTCAATGTAGTAACCGCCGAAACTTTGCGGGATGCACAGAAACACCCGGAAAACCACAAAAATCTCATCGTGCGGGTTGCCGGATACAGCGACTATTTTAACGACTTGGGCGAAGAACTGCAAAACGAAATCATCCGGCGAACGGAACATGCTTCCTTTTAAACAGCTTTCCGTTTTTTTGTTCCGGCGGTTATTCTTATTACCTTTACGGCATGCAAAAGCCGAAAGGAATCATATTGAAATGGAACGGAAAAGCAGGGTTCGGAAAGGATGAACTTTCCTTGGTGGCTGTTTCGCTTATTTCCGGACTCTTTGCATGGTACCTCGAGCGGTTTCTGTCGGGCATGACCACCCTCTATTTCAGCTATGACCTGAACATAAAGGCTGTTTTTAACCTGAACGGTATCCGGTTTCTGACACCTGCCGTTTCGGGTGCCTGGACAAGGGATGCCTTGGTTACGCTGAACCTGGCAGCTCCCATCATGAACCTCTTTCTCGGATTAACCACTTTGGTCGTTTATGTCTTCATCCGTCATAAAAGCCGTTCTATGGCTTTTTTTATGATTTGGCTCATGGTATTTTCCTTCACGGGGATATTCGGAAGCTATCTCGAAAACAACGTGGCACGTACCGGCATGTATGCCCTTTCGAAAATCATGGATATCGGGGTGGTGTTTCAAATTATATTTGTGGTACTGGCTTTGTATTTTCTTTATATCATGGGCGTGGCCATCGGAAAACTGACCGCCCTCACTTTACCGTACAAGTTTTTTAGTGAAGACAAAATCAGACTTTCCGCTTTCCTTGTGATTTTTATTTTTCCCTGGCTTGTGATTCTCCTTTTAAGCTTTAAAGGATTATCCTCTTCCATGCTTTTTACTTACATCACCGGTATCGTGATTTTGTTGCCGTTCAATTGGATGCAAGGTCCGGAAAAAAAGGGGGTACACCTGAGAAGGATGCCCCGTCATCTGCCGGTAGACACCTTTGCCCTGGTGGTTTACCTGCTGGGGGTTCTCCTGATCCGGCAAATGATGGCTTCGGGAATTTCCCTGTCACCGGGTTTCCACGGATGATAAAACTTCGCTATTTTTACCGTCTAAAACAACCTTTCTATGTATCAGCCTCCCGATTATTTTGATATCGATGCTTTGCTTTCCGGAGAGCATAAACTTATCCGTGATTCGGTACGCCAATGGGTGGACCGTCATGTAAAACCGGTCATTGAAAGCCACGCACAACAACACAAACCGCTGCCTCCGGATTTCATGCGGCAAATGGGCGAAATGGGTGCCCTCGGCCCTTTTATCCCTGAAAAATACGGGGGCCCCGGACTGGACCACATGGCATACGGACTCATTATGACCGAATTGGAAAGGGGTGATTCGGCCGTACGTTCCAGCGCTTCGGTGCAAAGCTCGTTGGTTATGTATCCCATTTACACGTTTGGTAGCGAAGAACAAAAAAACAAATACCTTCCCAAGCTCGCCTCGGGAGAATGGATCGGTGCTTTCGGACTCACCGAACCCGATCACGGATCCGATCCGGGAAGTATGAAAACCCGGTTTGAAGATAAAGGTGATCATTATTTACTGAACGGTGCCAAAATGTGGATTACCAACGCACCGGTGTGTGACGTGGCGGTGGTATGGGCCAAAGATCAAAATAAGAAAGTACACGGTTTGCTGGTGGAACGGGGTATGGAAGGTTTTACCACTCCCGAAACTTTCAACAAGTGGTCGTTGCGGGCTTCGGCTACCGGTGAACTGGTTTTCGACAATGTAAAAGTGCCCAAGGAAAACCTGCTGCCCGGTGTACAAGGGCTGAAGGGGCCGCTCATGTGCCTCAACTCGGCCCGCTACGGCATCGCCTGGGGTGTACTCGGCGCAGCTATGGAATGTTATGACACGGCGTTGCGTTATGCGCTGGAACGGAAACAATTCGGCCGCCCCATTGCCTCGTTTCAGCTGCAACAGAAAAAACTGGCGGAAATGGTTACCGAGATCACCAAAGGTCAATTACTGGCCTGGCGCCTCGGGATGCTGAAAAACGAAGGAAAAGCCACACCGGCCCAGATTTCGATGGCCAAACGCAACAATGTGGAAATGGCACTGAAAATTGCCCGCGAAAGCCGGCAAATATTAGGCGCCATGGGGATTACCGGCGATTTTCCCATCATGCGCCACATGATGAACCTGGAATCGGTCATCACTTACGAGGGAACACACGACATCCACTTGCTGATTACCGGCATGGACATCACCGGCATACCGGCCTTTCACGAAAAGTGTTGATTAGTAAATTTTCCGGAAACCAATAATCTGCCGTACCTCGCGCATGGTTTCAACGGCATGGGCGCGCGCCTTTTCAGCCCCCCTGTTCATCACTTTCAGTATGTACTCTTCATCGGCCGAAAGTTGCCTGATTTTTTCGGCAAAAGGAGCTGTAAAAGCAATCACATCCTCGGCCAGCTGTTTTTTCAGATCGCCGTAACGGATAGTGCAGTTGTTGTATTGCTCATCAAAATATTCCACCACATCGGGTTTGGAAACCACCTTTAATAAAGTAAACAGGTTTTGAATGGGCTCCGGTTTTTCCTGGTTCATTTGTGTCGGACCGCTGTCGGTAACAGCCCGCATAATTTTTTTACGAATGGATTTAGGGTCTTCGTTCAGGAAAATGGCATTGCCTTCTCCTTCCGATTTTCCCATTTTTCCGGAACCGTCCAGTCCGGGAATTTTCACCAGTGCTTCACCAAAATTGTAGGCTGTGGGAATGGGAAAGAAATCTACACCGTACATGTGATTGAAACGGCGGGCATAAGTCCGGGTCATCTCCAGGTTTTGTTCCTGGTCTTTTCCCACGGGGACTTTGTTGGCTTTTTGGATAATGATATCGGCAGCCATCAACGTGGGATAGGTCAATAGCCCGGCATTGACATTATTGGGTTGTTTGCGGGCTTTTTCCTTAAACGTGGTGACCCTTTCCAGTTCGCCGAGATAGGCATTCATGTTCAGGAAAAGGTACAGCTCAGCCGTTTCGGGAATATCGCTTTGTAAATACAACGTGGCTTTTTCCGGATCGAGGCCGGCGGCAAGGTATTCAATAAGCACCTGCCGCACATTTCCCTGTAAATTGTCGGGATGCGGATGGGTGGTCAGCGAATGGTAATCGGCTATGAAAAAATAACATTCGTTGGTTTCCTGCATCCGGACAAAATTCTTCACTGCACCGAAATAATTTCCGAGGTGCAAATGCCCGGTGGGCCGGATGCCGCTCAGTACAATCTCTTTTTTTTCCATGGGGGCAAAAGTAGTAAAAATCAAAAACGGGAAAATCAAATATTTGATGCTTTGGGCGATGCTTATAGCCTTTGAATAAATTCAAAGATTATGGGTAAGTCGTCCCTACGGGACTGTGATGTTCATCCCGCTGTAACGGGATAGTTATTTCACCGAAGACGATGGTAAACGCTATAAAAATCAACATCTGTTTCAGCTAACAATGAGATGGATTTGTCAAACCATCACACAGAATTTCCCAATGTTCCTCGCAAAGCCGATGCCCATCACAACCTTTGAATAAATTCAAAGGTTATAAGTGAGCCGTCCCTACGGGACTGTGATGTTACTTTCTTTTGAAGAAAATCGGATATTTTTGGATTGTCATTCCCAAATTATCCGATATTTTTGGATTTATATTCCCAAATTATCTGAAATTAAATTATCTTTGCTTAAAAAATAACGAATGTACATCAAGAGAAAAATACATGACAGCATAAGGAAGCATGTTTCCAGAAAAGAATATACAATTCTGACCGGTGCCAGGCAAAGCGGGAAAACTTCTTTGATTCGGGCACTCTACCGGGAATTGAAGAAAGAAAAACCTACGGTTGATTTTCTCTCGTTTGAGGATACCGACATTTTACAAGCTGTCGATAAACATCCGGAAGAAATTTTCAGTTTTACGCCAAGACCCGAAAAGATACTTTTTCAGGAAAACAAAAATAAAGAACCTTACTATTTGTTTATTGATGAAGTGCAATATGCTTCGGACCCATCCAATTTTTTAAAATATCTGTTTGACACTTACGGAGGAAACCTGAAAATCATTGCAACCGGAAGCAGTGCCTTTTATATCGATACCAAATTCAAAGATTCCCTTGCGGGAAGAAAACGGATTTTCGAACTTCCTACTTTAGATTTTGATGAGTGGCTCGTTTTTAAAGGAGAAAAAAGGCTTTTGGATGAATTGTCTTCTATTCGCTTGAGTGATGATTATATTTCGGCTCATCATCGTGAATTTTTAGAAAAATTGAACGAGTATTTGGTTTTTGGCGGGTATCCTGCCGTAGTACTTGAAAACGAGATTCAAGAAAAAATCAACTTATTGAAAGAAATAAAAAACTCTTTTTTAAAACGGGATATAATAGATTCCGGGGTAAAACATTCGGATAAATTCTACAACCTGTTCATGCTGCTTGCCAGCCAAACCGGTAATCTTGTGAACCGAAACGAGCTGGCTTCCACATTGCAAATAGACCACAAAACGGTAGATAAATTCCTTTTTATTATGCAGAAATGTTTTCTTTTGGGATTATTAAAACCATTTTACTCAAATTTAAGAAAAGAGCTGACCAAAATGCCAAAAGTCTATTTCAAAGATACCGGATTACGTAATGTGGCACTCAACCGCTTTACCGATTTCCGTTTAAGAGAAGACAGCGGAGCACTTCTGGAAAGCTTTGTTTACCGGTTACTCATTCAAAAGTACGGCGAAGATAATGTGAGATTTTGGCGAACAGCAGAAAAAAAAGAGATTGATTTTGTCATAAGCCCTGTTTTTGGAAAAGGAATGGCCTATGAGGTAAAAACAAAATGCAGACCATTGAAAATGGCCACAGCAAAAAAATTCAACACCCATTACCCTGATTATCCTATCCAAACCATTAGCTACGAACCGGACCGTGAATGCCAGTGGGTGTTAAAAATATAAAAGACAGCCTTTGAATAAATTCAAAGATTATGAGTAAGCCGTCCCTACGGGACTGTGATGTTCATCCCGCTGTAACGGGATAGTTATTTCACCGAAGACGATGGTAAACGCTATAAAAATCAACATCTGTTTCAGCTAACAATGAGATGGATTTGTCAAACCATCACACAGAATTTCCCAATGTTCCTCGCAAAGCCGATGCCCATCACAACCTTTGAATAAATTCAAAGGTTATAAGTGAGCCGTCCCTACGGGACTGTGATGTTACTATCTTCTGAAGAAATCGGATATTTTTGGATTGTCATTCCCAAATTATCTGAAATTATCCTTCTGATTATCGGACGGTCAACTAAAAAAGCCGTCCGGAATTCCGGACGGCTTTTCAAAATGTTTAAAAGAAGGAACCTTAAAGGTCTTTTTTTACAAGGTAGAAATCCACTTTTTCGGCATAATCGCCATCAATGCGTTCCTGCATTTCGTCCAGATCCTTGGGCGGCGGAACAATCACGCGGTCGCCTTTTCGCCAGTTGAGCGGCATGGCTACCCCGTTGGCATCCGAAACCTGTAGTGCTTCCAAAGCCCGCAAAATTTCATCCATGTTACGTCCCACATTTAAAGGATAATACATGACCAAACGGATTTTTTTGCTCGGATCAATGAAAAATACGGCCCGAACAGCTGCCGTTTCGCTTTCGTTGGGCTGCAACATGCCGTATAATTTCGATACTTTCATGTCGATGTCGGCAATAATGGGAAAGTCGAAATAAACGCCGGTATTTTGTTTTACATTGTTCACCCAGGCCAAATGCGCATGAATGCTGTCGATACTCAATCCGATCAGTTCGGTGTTCAGGGCATCAAATTCGGCTTTGCGTTGGGCAAAACCGCTCATTTCGGTGGTACAAACCGGTGTAAAATCGGCCGGATGTGAGAAAAGCACAATCCATTTGTCCTTGGCATACTCCGAAAATTTGATTTTCCCTTTGGTGGTAACGGCTTCAAAATCGGGAGCCTGGTCGCCGATTCTCGGCATGATGTTGATTTCTTTCAATTCTTGTTCCATGATAATTTAATTTTAAAAGTTGTTGTTTTTAAATGATTTAATTTCTGTTCAAAAAGGCACTGTACATCCACACCAGTTTTTCCTGTTCGCGAATGTAATCGCTCATAAGACTGTTGGTGCCTTCATCGCCGGCTTCGTCGGACAGATTCAGCAATTCCCTTTGTTTGGCGATCAGCAGTGAAAAACTCTCCACGAGGCTTACCACATTCCCGGTCCCGTTGTCGGTTTCTCCGGCTTCGTGAATCGGGGCCACTGCCAAATAGCGGCTGTAACGGTGCTCGGGGGCATATCCCAGGGTCAGAATCCGTTCGGCAATTTCATCAATCTTCACGATGAGGTCGTTGTACAATTCTTCAAATTTCAAATGCAATTCAAAGAATTTATCTCCCCGGATATTCCAGTGAAACCCCCGTACGTTGGTGTAAAAAATTTGATACCCGGCCAGCAATTCCTGTAACCCTTCGGCCAGTACCGCCGCCTGTTTTGTTTCGATTCCAATGTGATTCAATTTTTTCATGATTTTATGTTTTATTGTTTATTTTCTGAATGACATTGCAAATGTCCGCATAAAACAAACATAAGTCAAATCAATAGTTTTTATGTATTGATAGATTTTATCTATCTTTGCATTATGATTACAATCATTCAAATGGAGTATGCGGTGGCGGTAGATACTTACCGTAATTTTGCCAAAGCCGCCGAAAAAAGTTTTGTTACCCAGCCTACCCTGAGTATGCAGTTAAAAAAAATGGAAGAGGCATTGGGCATGGTACTTTTCGACCGGAGTAAACATCCGGTTATCCCCACCGAGGGAGGGAAGATGATTATCGAACAAATGCGTCTCGTTTTGCAGGAGGCCAAAAAGGTCAGCCGGATGGCCCGCGAAATCCAGAGCACTTTAAGGGGGGAGTTGCGGCTTGGTGTCATTCCCACCATTGCCCCTTACTTGCTGCCTTTGTTTGCCGGACCTTACAAGCAGCAGTTTCCTGAGGTGCATTTAAAAGTGGAAGAGCTGATTACAGAACGTATTGAAGAAAAATTACGCAAAGATCTTTTGGATGTGGGCATTGTGGTGACCCCCTTGCACAATCCTGCCATTATGGAACAACCGCTCTATTATGAAGAAATGCAGATTTATTCCAACCGTCAAAACCCGCTCATTCGCCAACCGGTGATTGAAGTGAAAGACATTGCTTCCCCCGAACTATGGCTGTTGAGCGATGGGCACTGTTTTCGCAACCAAGTGATTAATTTATGCGATTTACAGGAAATGGAGTCGGATGCGCTGCCCTTTGATTATGCCGGCGGTTCCATCGACACCCTGATCAAAATCATCGACAAAGAGGGTGGGTTTACTTTAATTCCCGAATTGGCAGGTCTCGAATTAAAAGGCGAGCGCCAAAAACAGTTGCGTCATTTCAGTGACAAAATTCCTTTGCGCGAAGTCAGTTTGGTTTATACCCGGCAGTTTGCCAAAACACGGTTGGTGGAATCGTTGGCCGAAAGCATCCGCGCCTCCGTACCGCAGCATATGCTGAACGCCTCGCGGGGAACATTGGTCGAATGGCGGTAAGAAATGGCCGAACCCACCCTGTCGCGGGCGGGTAGTCCTCCGAGAAAGAACTTTATATTGCTGTTTAACAATTTATTACAACCCAAGCGCAAGATAACGATTATTCCTATCTTTGCGCCGTTAAAAAAAGGACGCTTATGCCGCTTTTGGGAAGTCTGATTCGAAGTGCTTATGCCCTCAGGAACAAACCGGTGGAATTAAAAAAACAGTGGATTCAACCTGAGAAAGCACAAAAAATGCAACTGACAAAATTGCTGCGAAAAGCACAATTTACCGCTTTCGGCGAACGGTACCGGTTTTCAAAGATACTGACTTCCGGGAACGTGCAGGAAGCATTTCGTGAAAGTGTCCCCGTTTTTGATTACTCCAAAATGTATAAATGCTGGTGGTACCGTTCGCTCAACGGCGAGCCGTATGTAACCTGGCCGGGAAAAGTGAAGTATTTCGCCCTCAGTTCGGGCACATCGGAAGCCTCCAGTAAATATATTCCGGTGACCGGCGATATGCTGCGCAGCATCAAAAGGGCCAGCCTGCGTCAGATTGTTTCCATGGTAAGGTATGACTTTCCCCTTGACTTTTACGAAAAAGGGATGCTCATGATTGGCGGCAGTACCCACTTACAATACAACGGAACCTATTACGAAGGCGATTTGTCGGGGATTACCGCTGCCAGTATCCCTTTTTGGTTCCAGCATTTTTACAAGCCGGGCAAGCGCATTTCGCGTACGGCCGACTGGAACACCAAACTGGCCGAAATGGTAAAAAAAGCCCCCGACTGGGACATCGGTATTGTGGTCGGCGTACCGGCATGGGTACAAATTTTGCTCGAGAAAATCATCGAAGAATACCATGCCGAAACCATTCACGACATATGGCCCAACCTCGGGGTTTATGTCCACAGCGGAGTTTCTTTTAAACCATACATGAAAAGTTTTGAAAAACTTTTTGCCAAAAAGGTAATGTACAACGAGTCGTACCTCGCCTCCGAAGGGTATGTGGCCTACCAAAACCGCTTGGGAGCCAATGGGATGGATATGATTACCGATAACGGTATCTTTTTTGAATTTGTTCCGTTTAACGACAATAATTTTGATGAAGAGGGCAATCTGAAAGAAAATCCGGAAACTCTCTTTTTGCAGGAAGTGGAAAACGATAAAGAGTATGCTTTGCTGCTGAGTACCAATGCCGGCGCCTGGCGCTATCTGCTGGGTGATACCATTAAATTTACCGACAAAACGTACGCCGAAATCCAAATTACCGGCCGTACCAAACATTTTCTGAGCATTTGCGGCGAACATCTCTCGCAGGAAAACATGAACCGCGCCATTGAATTGCTTCAGGAAGAGCTGAACATTGAAATCACAGAATTTACCGTGATGGCTTTCCGCTATCAGGGGCTGTTTGCCCACAAGTGGTACCTCGGCACTCCGGCCGATTTGGACCCGCAAACGGCAGCCCGGAAAATAGACAAATACCTGAAAAACCTGAACGATGATTACCGCGTGGAACGCCTTGAGGCCATCCGCGATGTGTTTGTCCACGTTTTGCCGCCCAAAGCTTTTTTGGAATACATGGAAATGAAAGGAAAAACCGGCAGCGCCAACAAATTCCCACGGGTGCTGAAAAACGAACGTATTACCGAGTGGGAACAATTTTTAAAAGACCGTCAATACCTGTAAACTATGCATCCGTTATTTGAAGGCATGATTCTGGGGTTGACCCTGGCATTGTTTTTCGGTTTCGGACCGGCTTTTTTCGCATTGGTACAAACCGGTATCCATCGCGGGTTTTCCAAAGGATTCATCATGGCCATTGGCGTTTTTTTGAACGACCTTACGGTGGTTTCGGTTTCTATTGTAGCAGCCCATGCCGTTATGGACAACATGCACAAACACGAACTGCTCGGTGTCGTTGGCGGGGTTATTCTTATCGTTTTCGGAATTCTGACTGCACGACACAAAATTGTGGTAAACAGCAGTGATGAGGTGGTTAATGTAAATGAACCCCATGCCATTACTTATTTGCTGAAAGGTTTTCTACTGAATATTGCCAATCCGTTCGTCTGGCTTTTCTGGCCCACGGTAGTTTTGGGCGTGGCAGCCCCGTTTATGGACTCTACCACCGACATCATCCTGTTTTTTGCCGGAACGCTTTCCATTGTTTTTTCGTCCGATGTGGCCAAAGTGTACCTTGCTTCAAAAATAAAAGGTTACATAACCGACAAATTTCTGCGGTTAATTAATAAAATCGCCGCCATTAGTCTGATTATTTTCGGGGTGGTACTCATTGTGCGTTCCCTTTACCTGGGCGGGTATTTGTAATATTTTTATTTTGATGGTTCGGGCGGCCTGCCCGGTTTCACTGTCCAAGCGGACGCTTGAATCACTGGTCCAAGCGGACGCTTGAACCAGTGAGCAAATGGGAAAGAACGACAGGTTGTCCCTTGCGCCAGTAATGGGAGCGGCAGCGCCCGGTGGTAAAAGCGGATGTGCAGCAGGCGACGGACTGCGACCAACGGAAGCACGTGCGGCGCCGTGGCGAAACACCGCTTTTGCCGCCGGGACTACAGCGGACAGTACGCCCGGGCGCCCTCACGAAACCGAATGAAATTTGATGTACTTTTGGACTTTCGAAAAACAAAACGATGCAAACATATTCCATCAACAATCTGCGGGAGCTTGAAGCCGAATCCATACACATTATCCGTGAGGTGGCTGCCGAATTTGAAAATCCCGTCATGCTTTATTCCATCGGAAAAGATTCGTCGGTAATGGTACGGCTGGCCGAAAAAGCTTTTTATCCGGGCAAAGTGCCTTTTCCGTTGATGCACATCGACAGCAAGTGGAAATTCCGCGAAATGATTGCATTTCGCGACCACTATGCCAAAGAAAAAGGTTGGGACCTCATTGTTTATTACAACAAAGAAGGGTATGAAGCGGGAATCGGACCGTTTACCCACGGCTCGAAAGTACATACCGATGTGATGAAAACGCAGGCTTTGCTGCAGGCATTGGACAAATATAAATTCGATGCCGCTTTTGGCGGGGCCCGCCGCGATGAAGAAAAAAGCCGCGCCAAAGAACGGATTTACTCGTTCCGCGACCAATACCATCAATGGGATCCCAAAAACCAACGTCCCGAATTGTGGGATATCTATAACGCCAAAGTACACAAAGGCGAATCCATTCGTGTTTTTCCGATTTCGAACTGGACCGAACTGGATATTTGGCAATATATCCGTCTGGAAAACATTCCTATTGTACCGCTGTATTTTGCAAAAGAAAGGCCGGTAGTCAATGTGGACGGAAACCTGATCATGGTGGATGACGACCGTATGCCGGAAGCGCTGCGAAAAAAAGCGGAAATGAAAATGGTGCGTTTCCGTACGCTGGGCTGCTATCCGCTTACGGGGGCCATTGAATCGGAAGCCGACACCATCGAAAAAATTGTGGAAGAAATGATGACGGTTTCGGTTTCGGAACGTACCACCCGTGTCATTGACTTCGACCAGGAAGCCAGCATGGAACAGAAAAAACGGGAAGGGTATTTTTA
>CAYYRE010000074.1:0-14276 GCA_964473895.1 uncultured Lentimicrobiaceae bacterium
TGTTGAGCGAACGGATTTCCACCACGATTTTTTGTTGCTGAAAATGTGCTACCGACTTTCCGTAGCCTGTCATCGACCGAATCATAACCTCTGTTTTAACGGCAAAGATAAACGTTTATGGCAAACTTTTCCGGTTGCCCCCAACGAAGAATCCTCGACTTATATACGGTCTGCAAAAAGTTCCCTGAAAACCTTTCGCTTTGAATAAGGCTCCTCTGCCGGCAGGTCAACCGGGTTCTTTAGCCATTGGATAACCTTTTCTTCCGGCAAGAAATCCACTGAAAAAAGTTTCGTAGTACCTGACGGGACATTTTTTCCTTTATCCGGTTAACGAAACAAGTCATTTTTCCAAAAAAGTTATAAATTTGCCTGAAAAGGATGAAAAGGATCTTCTTTATCGGTTTATTTCTTAGCGTCCCCTTTCTGGTAAAGGCCGCTTTTTTCAATGATGGCGACAGCCTGAAACAAATGCTGGACACTGCCAAAGGAAAATCCAGAATTTCCCTGCTGATTCGGTTATCCGAACAAAACCGTAATACATCGGTATACGATTGCAAGCGGTATTTCCAACAAGCCTTTGACCTTGCCAAAAGCCAAAACGACTTGGACCAGCTGGGACTGGCCAGTAAATCTATGGGAGTCAGCTACTTTTATTGGGGCGATATGAAGAATGCTTTCCGTTTTTTCAAACAAGGGCTCTCTTATTACCGCAAAAGCCAGAACAAAGAAGGAGAGTCCAACTGCCTGAATAATTTGGGACTGGTGTACGAAGGTTGGGCCCGTTTCGACAGTGCCGCCTTTTACTACAAGGCTTCTTATCTGATCGAAAAAGAATTGAAAAATAAGGAAGGTGCGGCTACTTCACTCATCAACATGGGAAATATTGCCTATTACCGGAAAAATTACCATGATGCTTTGCAGGATTATTTCCGTGCTTTGAAGCTTTTTGTTGAAGTCAACGACCAAAACGGCATCGCCATGTCCTACAACAGCATTGCCATCATCTATTCCCATATAGGAGAATTTGACAAAGCATTGGATTATCTGAATAAAGCAAAAAGTATTTACGCCAAAACCCATGCCAGTCGCAAATTGTCGCGTGTATTAAACAATATGGCCGATATTTACGGCGACCATTTCAAAAAATATAAAAAGGCGGAAATCCTGTATGAAACCGTTCTGAAAATCAAAAAGGAGTTGGATGATAAAGAGGGCATTGCTTTGGTAAAATGCAACCTTGGCGTTCTGTACGGCCATATGGGGATTTTGCAACAAGCCCTCCGGTTTTTTGATGAAAGCGAACAGCTTTTCCGGCAAATCAATGACAAATGGGGCCTGAGTATGGTTTATTTGAACAAAGGAAAGGTCTTGTTGAATGCCAACCGGTTTAAACCTGCCCGGGACGAATTCCTCAAAAGCCTGGCCATTTCCGAAAAAGTAAGACTGAACGATTTTACCAACAGCAACTACGAGGGGCTTTTTAAATGCTATGCCGCTTTGGGTGATTATGAACATTTCAATCAATATTACCAGCTGTTCGAACAAAGCAGAGACTCCCTGACGAGAAAACTGGAAGATATCCGCATTGCCGAACTGGAAGCCCGGTTTAAAATCGATTCACTGGTAAAACAACGCAACAATCTGTTACAGGACACCAGGCAAAAAGCATTAAAAATCAAAAAGTTTTATTTACTGTCGCTGGGCCTTTCCTTGCTGGTTGTGGTTTTGGTACTGGCTTTTTTCCTGTACCGGAAAGCCAAAAAAGAAGCGGAAAAGTACCGCCCGGAAGGGTAAGTCTTTTTTCCGCATGGCTCAACAATTTTACTTACCTTCATCGCCTCTTTTTCAACAACTGCAACAGGAAAGGTGACTATGGAGTCAATATCTGATTTTCAGTTATTTTCGGATCCGTGGAAGTTTTATACCCGCATGCTGGAAGACATCCAAGCGGCGAAAGAATATATCTTTCTGGAAACGTTTCGCATGGCCAATGATGTCATGGGCGAACGTTTCCGTGATCAACTGACACTTGCTGCAAAAAAAGGGGTGCAGGTAAAACTTTTGATCGATTACTGGGGCGGCAGCAGTGTGCGCAACGGTTTTTTCGATACCTTCCAACGTGCGGGGGGTGAGGTGCGTTTTTTCAAAAAAATAAAATACAATTTCGACTTTTTTACCCGCAGCCACCGGCGAAACCACCGCAAATTACTGCTCATCGACGACAAAATCAGTTACATTGGCTCTTCCAATATTACCGGTTACAACTTAAACTGGCGCGAATCGGTTCTGCGCATGGAAAGTACCATCACCCCTTTGTTGAAGAAGTTGTTTTTACAGGATTTTAAGATTTATAACCGTTACGTCTTTAGCAAAGCCTATTATACCCGTCCGGTGCATTTCGGCGATATGGAAATCGTACGGGATGTTCCGCTGATTACCAAAAAAAAGATCAACAATAAGTTTATTGAGTACATCAAAAAGGCAAAAGATTCCATCCATATCGAAACGCCCTATTTCCTGCCCGGTTTTTTGTTGCGCAAAAGCCTGATGGATGCCGCCCGACGGGGTGTGGAAATTACTATTTTAATGCCCAAAAAATCGGATGTGAACCTGGTGGATATCCTACGGAACAAATACCTCGGCCCGCTTTCCAAAAAAGGGATCCGGTTTTTGTTCTATGAGCCCAATAATTTACATGCCAAGCTGTTTCTGGTGGACCGGCAGCTTTTTGCCATCGGCTCTGCCAATTTCGATTACCGGAGCTTTCGCTATATGTTCGAAATCATGTTGTTCGGTAAAAACAGAGAAATTGCCTCACAAATAGCGACCCATGTGGAAGAAACCACCCGGCAAACCGTACCTTTTGTTTACGAACAGTGGCAAAACCGCCCCCCTATTGAAAAATTCTTCGAATGGTTGCTGCTGCCTTTCCGTCACCTGCTCTAAGTAAAACCCTGATTTATTTGGGCCGGAGGTAGCGATTCCGCCAAATAAAATTAACTTTGTGGCCCGAATAATTGGTGCTATTAACTTTTAAATTTCAGGATATGACAGAAAAAATAACCGCTCAAACAGCCATGGCGCTGGAAGACAAATACGGAGCCCATAATTATCACCCCTTGCCGGTGGTGCTGGCCAAAGGCAAAGGCTGCAAGGTGTGGGATGTGGAAGGAAAAGAATATTTTGATTTCCTGTCGGCTTATTCGGCCGTTAATCAGGGGCATTGCCATCCCAAAATTGTGGGGGCACTCACCGAGCAGGCACAAAAACTAACGCTCACCTCCCGCGCTTTTTACAATGATGCCCTCGGGGTGTACGAAAAATATGTAACGGATTATTTCGGATACGATAAAGTGTTGCCCATGAATTCGGGTGCCGAAGGAGACGAAACGGCTCTGAAATTGTGCCGTAAATGGGCTTATACGCGCAAAGGCATCCCCGAAAACCAAGCCAAAATTATTGTGTGTGCCAATAACTTCCACGGACGGACCATCACCATTATTTCCATGTCAACCGACCCGGATGCACGCAACGATTTCGGACCCTACACACCCGGGTTTATCACCATTCCCTACAATGATATCCCGGCACTCGAAAAGGCGCTGGAAGACCCCAATGTGGCCGGATTCCTTGTGGAACCCATCCAGGGCGAAGCGGGGGTCATGGTCCCTGACGAAGGTTATCTGAAAAAAGCTTACGATTTATGCCATGCCCACAATGTCCTGTTCATTGCCGATGAGGTGCAAACAGGCATCGCCCGTACGGGCAAACTGCTGGCCTGCGACCACGAGGGGGTGCGTCCCGATATTTTAATCCTCGGCAAAGCCCTCTCCGGCGGTGTGTATCCTATTTCTGCCGTTTTGGCCGATGATGATATCATGCTGACCATTAAACCCGGTGAACATGGCTCTACTTTCGGCGGTAATCCGGTGGCTGCCCGGGTGGCCATTGCCGCCCTTGAAGTGGTCAAAGAAGAAAAGCTGGCCGAAAGGGCCGAAAAACTGGGGAAAATCTTTCGTGAGGAGCTGAAAAAAATCAAGTCGGACAGGATAGAACAGGTGCGCGGCAAAGGGTTGCTGAATGCTGTGGTCATCCGTCCCAAAAACGGAAAAACAGCTTGGGATGTTTGTCTCAAAATGGCTGAAAACGGCTTGCTGGCCAAACCTACACACGACCATATCATTCGCTTTGCTCCGCCTTTGGTCATTTCCGAAAATGAGCTGATGCAGGCACTGGAAATCATAAAAGTTTCGCTGGAAGCTTTTGAATAATCTTGCCGATTTGAACAACAAATCACAGCCCCGCCCCAAAACAGGCGGGGTTTTTTATAGCCGTTGAAAAAAAGAAAAAGCTTTTACCAGGCGGCAAAAGCTTTTTCTACATTAACCTAAAACCCTCTGAATGAGGGATAACCCAAAAAATTAACCTGCAATTAAGCTTGTTTAACTTAAATTACGCCACAAAAATAATTATTATTTTAATACAATCTAAATAAAATTAAAGATTTTTTTTGGGCAGCGACCGGGTGTTCGTTTATAGTCCTCGTCCCGGGGCAGTGTCAGCCGGGCAGTGGCGGTGGCTTCCGTTGGTCGCCCCGCCGGTGCTGGCTTCCATCTGCCCCGTTCCTGCGGGCTATTCCACTCTCCCCCTGCTGCAGTGTGTTTCCGGCAAATCATTCATCGGGAGGTTCCATAGTTCGCAAACGGCTTTTGAAAAAAGCGGGAGATGACCGGTAAAATTGATTACTTTTGTGGCAGCCACCATCAAACCGGCGGCATATACATACTAAAATTTAAAAAATTCTGTTATACCATCAAAAAAAGTTATAAGATGAAAATCATGCAAAAATATTTCTTCCTTTTGTTGTTCTCGCTGTTTGCACTGCATGTAGTAGCCCAGGACATTCCGTTAATGGAAGCAGCCGATGATGCTTGGCGGTTCCAGGAGCTCAAGGATGGCCGTTCGTTTATTTCCCCCAAAGCCATCGCCGGAAATCCTTATCTTGAAAAGAATTTCAAAACCGGTAAAATCATTAGCAAAGTCCATTTAAAGTTTCCGGATCTCCCGCTGCGTTATAACGTATACACCGATAACATAGAGTACAAAGGCCCTGATGGTAAAGTTTATGCCTTGAAAGACCATAACAAAGTCAGCGCCTACCAAATAGGGGATACCACCTTTGTTTATCTGCCCTATTACAAAAAAAAGAATGAGATTGGCTCAGGATATTTCCAGTTGCTTGTCCCGGGCAATGTATCCGCCCTGGTACGGTATTCGGTTTATTTGTTACCGGCAACGCCCGAAAGGCCCTATCAAAAGGCCAAACCCGAACGTTTTTCTGAGATCAGTAAAACGTATTATGTAAAAATCGGAGACGAACCGGCGCAAGCGGTCAACAAAACCAAAGAATTTATCCGGCTTTTTCCTGCATACAATAAGCAGCTGACCAAATATGTCAAACAACATAAAATCCGGTTGCAAAAACAGGAAGATTTCATCCGGCTGGTGAAATATTACCAGTCGCTGACCGGAAAAAAAGGATAATCCGGTCCCGGGGCCGAGGATAAACCTGTGGGGCAAATCATCGCATGATTATTTGCACAAATGGTTTACCTTTGCGCCAAATTTTTCAAAAAGACATTCAAAAATGACAGGAAACATCACATTTACCATGATCAAACCCAAAGCCATGGAAAACGGCCATATGGGTGACATTTTAGCCAAAATCATTGCCGGCGGTTTTAAAATCAAAGCCATGAAACTGACCCGCCTGACCAAGGAAGAAGCCATGGCATTTTATGCCGTCCATAAGGAACGGCCTTTTTATAACGGCCTCACCGATTTTATGTCGTCAGGTCCTATTGTAGCTGCCGTATTGGAAAAAGAAAATGCGGTGAAAGCTTACCGTGATTTTATCGGAGCCACCAACCCGGCCGAAGCCGCCGAAGGTTCTATCCGGGCGCTTTACGGAACAAACATTGAAGCCAATGCCGTCCACGGGTCCGACAGCGACGAAAATGCACAAATAGAGGCATCCTTTTTCTTTTCCAAAAGAGATTGGGTTTAACTGCCCAAAACCTTGAAATACCAAAACGGTTGGTTCGGAATTCCCTTTCCAATCATACATTCCAAAGAATAAATCACAAACAACTATCCATCAATGATGGATAGTTGTTTTGTTTAACGTTTTCCACCTTCTTTCTAAATAGGAAAATGGATTTGTTCTTTGGAATTTTTATTTAATTTAAAAAGGAAGTTCCTGATAACATGACCTATCCTCTGCGGGGACGATAGACCTTAAAAGAACCATCCGCATAAAACACCATAACTTGCTCCACTTTTCCATTGAGCAGTCCTCCTGAAGAGTAATACGGTGCCATTTCTTCATCTCCTACCTGTTCAGACGGATGGGCAGTAGGCTCCTGAACCGGTTTTTTCACTTTTACCTGTTTTTCGGCATCAACAACCTGTTGCGAAGTCCCTTCTTTGGCTGAAAATAAATCTTGCGAGACAGCAGTTGTCGCATTTTCGTTTCCAAACATATCCCCGGATCCCAAAACCAGCCAATCCAGCCGTATTTCCGGAAATCTTCTTTTAATACGCATAATAAAATCCAAACTGGGCTTATTCCGCCCCGACAACACATGCGAAACAGCCGAACGCTGCATTCCTATGGCATCGGCAAATTGAGCCGGTTTCAATTGGTAATGCTCCATGATGGTTTGAATGCGCTGTACCATTTCTCTTTTTTTGTACAAATGTAATACTATTTTTCTATACGGAAAAGAATAAAAGGGGAGTTCTTATCTGTTTACGTATGTAACATACATTTATTAAAGTATATTTGGGTTATTTAAAATTTATAATCTGATTATAAGGCTTTTAATGCTATTTTCATTCAGGCGAGGTTCATGAACGGTTCTTTCCTTTTTATTGTATTATTTTTTTGTTTTAAAGCATTAATATTCTGGTTTAATGTATTTTATAATAATATTGGATTTTATTTCTTCGATTTTATACATTTGTATCCATTATTAAAATGTTTACAAGAATATACTGTAATTTTATTTCATTGATACTCCTTATTTTATGTGTATTTATTACATTTGTAACTATCAAGCTTTGTTTTTATTTACAAATATACATTTTGTATAATACCGTTATTTACTACCAAGAATTTACATTTGTATTACTTTTTTTATATTTTGTCTCTTCTTTTTTTTGGAGGATACGTGTTTGCACCGGCGGTTTCCGGTCCGTCCGGAATTTGGTTTGTTGCCCCTACCCTTTTCCGGTGATAATATGGTTTTGTCTGTCCGGTACAAGTGGCCTTTATTCACAGCCTTTTTGTCCCCATTATCTCTTGAAAATTTTTCGATACCACCCCTTGCGGGACATTGGAGACAACAGCATCTCATCCGGATAAAATTTTGGCCGCATCATAAAACACCGGGTAAACCTTGAGGCCAAGGTAACAGCCCATTATTTGACCAAAAAGCCTTTGCAAAGCTCTCGAAACGCCAAAATATTCATTTCGAAAGCTGCCGATAAAAAACCTGATCCGCAGTAAAAAAAGCTAAGATGCTTCTGAAAACTATTCGTACCGTAACGACTCGATAGGATCGGTACGTGCCGCCTTATTGGCAGGAAGGATACCGGAGGCAAGGGCTACAATAAAAGTAAGGAGAACCCCGCCGAAAACCCAGCCCCAGGGGACGACAAAAGCACTTCCGGTGATCATCGACACAATATTGCCCATAATCACCCCGGCGATAATTCCCAAAATGCCTCCCATTTGGGCAATGACAACCGCCTCAAACAAAAACTGGTTCCGGATGGTACGCCGTCGGGCGCCGATGGCCTTGCGAATCCCAATCTCCCGCGTCCGTTCGGTTACCGAAACCAACATGATGTTCATCAAACCGATGGCAGCACCAAAAAGGGTAATCAAACCGATAACGGTAGCTCCGATGGTGATGTTTCCGGTAAGTCCAATGAGCATGTTGGCAATGTTATCGCTTTTCACAATGGAAAAAGAGTTGTCTTCGCCCAGCCTGTCTTTCCGTATTTGCCTGAACAGTCCGGTGGCCTCACCAATGGCAGCTTCCATCTGTTCGGGACGGTTCACCATGACACTGATGGTATAATTCATATCCGGACGTGAAAAATATTGGCGCACATTATTTAAGGGCAAAAAACAGGCCCGGTCGCCTGTAAATCCCAAACTGGAACCTTTTTCGCGTAAAATACCAATCACACGATACAAGCCCGGTCCTACGGAAACCAGTTTACCGATGGGGTTTTGGTTGTGTGGAAACAACCTTTTCGCCACCTCACTGCCGAGGATGGCCACATGGTCGCCCCCGGTCACCTCATGGGGTTGAAAATTCCTGCCCCTTTCCAGCTCCAGTCCGGCCGTGGCAAAATAGTTTTCGTCTACTCCGGTGACCTGCACATTGGGGTCGGTTTTCCGGGATTTGTATTTCACCGTGGCCACACTGGTTCCCACAATGCTCACCGAAGTGACTGCCGGAAACGAAAAACGGTTTTTGAATGCTTCGGCCTGACGGTATGTAATCACAGAGTAATCTTTGGCCCGGGTACGGCGATGTCCAATCTGTACCCGCAGCGAGCGGTTACGGATACTAAAGGTATTGGATCCCATCATGGTAAAATTCTGTGTCAGATAATATTCTACCGCATCAATGGCTGTGAGTATCCCGATAAGGGCCATAATACCAAAAGCTATAATAGAAACCGTCAGAATGGTTCGAATCCAGTGGCTCCGGATGGAATTGATGGAGATCCGGATATTTTCCCGTATGAGCTTTAGATTTTTCACTTTCAGTCTTCCTTTTTACCGTAAGCGAGGTCGCCTGCATCGCCCAGCCCCGGAACAATATAGGCTTTGGCCGTGAGCTCATCATCAATCGCGCCGGTCCAAATGGTCAGTTTGTATTTTGAAAAAGATTTTTTCAGAAAGGCAATCCCTTCGTGGCTGGCCAAAACCGACACCACATGGATTTCCGAAGGTTTTCCTTTAACCAGCAGACCTTTGATGGCAGCTACCAGCGAACCGCCGGTGGCCAACATGGGATCGCTGATAATGAGTATGCGTTTTTTGGGGTTGGGAGAAGAAACATATTCCAGTTTAATCACAAAATCTTCATCAGCGTCGTATTTCCGGTAGGCCGAAATAAACGCATTGTCGGCATTGTCAAAAAAATTGAGCAACCCTTGGTGTAACGGAATACCGGCCCGCAAAATGGTAGCGAGCAACGGCTGTTTATCCAAAACCTGCATATGGGCTGTCCCAAGGGGTGTCACCACTTCTTTCTCTTTATATGTCAGCTCTTTACTGATTTCATAGGCAAAGATTTCTCCCATGCGTTCCATGTTCCGTCTGAAACGAAAACGGTCTTGCTGTATGTGTACATCACGAACTTCCGAAAGAAACTGGTTGAATACGGAGTTGGTTTTTCCTAATTCCCGGATCATAGACATTAGTTTGCTACAAATATACGGGAAAATATGCTTCGGAAAAGCGGCGGCCATGAAAAACAGCCCCTCTTTTTCATGGCCTGTTCCCCCCGGCAGAAACCATGATTTTTTTCAGGAATTTTTCTGTTTCCAATAGCGAACTGCACGGTTCAGCGGAAAAGGCAAACGGTTGATTTCCAACCGGTAATAAGTCAACGGAAGGGCACCAAAACCCCGGTAAAAACGGGCCAGATTGGCATCATTCGACCCTTCGAAATCCAACACACGTGCCGTTTCGCAATACTTCCGGATGACACTGTCCAATAAAAACGTCATGGCACTGCTTTTACGTGCTTCGGCATCGGTAGCCGAAAACAAAAAGATCAGGTGCTTATCATCTTTTAAAAAAAAGGCACCGGCACAAAGGGTATTATGGACGGTATAAACACCGTATATTTCACCGGCTCCCCGGTAAACTGCCTGGTACATAATACGCTCTAAACGCTGATAGTGGACATCGTGCCAGTGGGATATTTCGCGCCCTTTGTTTTCCCGGAACAATCCGGTAAGCCGCTTGGGATCCAGTCCTTTCATAAGGGTTAACTCCGAACGCAACGCCTTTTTCAGGTTGCGTTTGGTGTTGGTCGCATAGCGGGAGGCGAGCAACGGATACCGGACAATGAGGTCTAACAAGTGATTTTTTTGGGGGACCAATCGGTAATCTTCCGGATGCGGTTTGTTGTGAATGTTCAGGTTGATTTGAACAAACCGGAACTTACCGGGAATGGCCGCCACAAAGGCATTCAAGATATGGCTGTTGAGTATTTCGGTAGAAAAAACACCCAATTGTTGAGCAAAAAAGGGTTGAAACAGATAATCGATGCCCCATTTACGGTTTCCGGTCAACGGCATAACCCGTACATAATCATCTTCGACCAGGGCTTCCCATCCGGGATGGATGATATCAAGATACCAGCTATAGGCATACATGTTGCCGTTAAAAGCATGCCGAATGGCCCGGTCCCATTTTTCTTTGTCAATCTCATTATGTCGGAAGTACCGTATCAAAACATCGAAATTTAATGGGTTGTGGCCTCCATAAGCAATGATTCATAAACAGCCCGCCAGCCGGTCCACCGTTTTTGATCACTCAGCGATTCGTTGTGCCAAAGCGAAATAAATGTTCCGTCCACTTTCTTCACTTCATCCATCAGCTTTTTGATTCTGTCCATGGCATCTTTGGGTGTAAGTTTCAGGTAATCCCGCAAGGTGCCATCCATCACGGCAAACGGATGGAGCCGGAGTTTGGTTTCCACATCCAGTTCCAAATCATAAAAAAAATAGGTATCGCAAATACCGGCACGAAATCCCGGCAAGGCAGCAAACCCCATGGTATAGTCGTCCGTAATATCGTTTTCCAACAGGTTTTGGTAGGTATCGGGCAAATTCAGCCGCAAAAAATGTTGCCTGCTACGGGTAATCTCTGTTTTTAACAGTTCCTCCAGACTTTCCAATTCCTGTTTCAAAAGTTCCGGATTTTCCACCGTATGGTAACTGGGATGAATCCCCACTTCGGCATAATCGGCCAGCCATTTGACCAACCGGCGGAAACGGCCGTTACGGAAATTAATATTTTTATCAAACCGCCCATACATCCCGAACAAAATAAAGTATATGGGATGCAGGTTATATTTTTTTTGATAGGATAGCTGCAAATCGTACGTGTCAAACGGATCTTTTTCTTTGCCCATAAGCACCCGGGCCCGCTGACGCATATCGCCCAACCGGAAAGATTGCAAAGATTTATAAAACCCACCCAGGTTGCGGAGCCATCCTTTTTGTGAAAAAGCCCAGGCCGAATCAATGTCGTAAGTGGGAATAAACCGGAAATTTTTTTGAGGAAACACAAATCCGGGATACCGTTTTTGTATGATTTGTTTAACCTCCAAGGCCCAAATATTGACCATGGGTTTTTCCAAAATCCCCCATTGGCTGCTCATACTCAGTGAAGCAGCAAAACGGCCGTGTACATCACTTACAAAAGGCAAGTATTCCTCATAACGTGCCACCAGAAAAAAGATGGCCGCAAAAACATCAAAAGGCAAAAAAGCATCCTCATCAAAAACCTGAAAAAAAGCCTTATTCCCTTTAAAATCAAAGGCATTGTATTCAAGGCTATGAACACCTCTTTCGAAAAGCAACCCATTGGCTTTAAAAAAGATATCATCCGTATGGGCCTTAAAACCATACATCATTTTGGGTTTGTCGGCGCTCTGAAAGGCATCCAGATCATTTGTCAACTCATACTTTATTTTCAGCAGGTTTCCGAACACCAAGCGAAAGACATACCGGACCCGGTTGGTTATTTTCGGTACGTATATCAATATCTCGTTCATACCGTGTAAAAATAGGAAAAAACGGGCAACCAAAAACCCGATTATTTTTTGGCATCATCCAACGGAACAAACCGGTCGGTATAAGCAAAAAAGAATTTTTTACGGTAGGGATCGTATCGCCAGTAACGATCCGTGCGCCGTGCGGCGGGTAATTGCTGCGTTAGAAAAGTATTCATCAGGTAATCAAAGGTATAGCCAGCATAAGTCCGGCCCAGATTTTGAGCATAACCATAAATTTTTTTTACGGTGAGGCTGTCTATCGTGTACAAATATTTAATTTCTCCCGAATAGGGATCCACGGTAAAATGCCCGTCGATTTGATCGGTGAGCAAGTTCTCGGCAAACAATACCTTTCCTTTTTTCTTTTGGATAAGAGGCCCTTGCATCAAGAACCAGGAACTCACATCCAAAGCATTTAAAAACTGGCGATGCACATACACATCATTATCAGCGTAAGCAGTATCACTGTAAAGGTAATATTGTTCTTCCAGTTCGATTTGTGCCACATGAACACGGTAAACAGCGCTATCGCCGGGAGAATTTATCAAAAGAAAACCGTATTTTTTCAACTCTTTGCGATACCCCTGCATAAAACGGGCAATAAAAACAGAATCGTCTATTCGCCGGATAAAATCGGAATGCACCCATAGAATAGAATCTTTTTCACGTGCCGTCGTAAAAGGAATGGTATCGAGGATACCGGTTTTCCGATTGTATTTGTACAAAAAAGCCGGAGGTGATACCTCGATGGCCAGGGCGCCGCTATGGGCTTTTGCAACAAACATTTTGGCCAGTTTCCGTTCCGATTGCCCGCTTACCGTTGCGGCCAACAGCAGGAGCCACAGCACCATCACCGGAAACAAAACCTGTTTTATTGTTCTCATCCACTAAAAATGTTTGTTGCAAATCTTACAATATTTATGCCGTAACTTTTTACCGGACGAGCAGTTCTTTGCCAAACGCCAGTCCGTATTCGTACGCCTGTTTCCGTTCGGCCCCGGCAGGCATAAATTTCACAAAGACCCCCTCGCCGAAAAATTTAAATTTCAATGCCGTCAGATTCATTTCCAGCATTTTCTTATTCTCGCCGCTCCATCCGTACGAGCCGAAAGCACCTGCCAGTTTTCCGTGGTCACGGTAAGGGTTCATCACCGAAAACAGGCGGTAAATGGGCAAAAGGATATTTTGATTGATGGTAGGGCTTCCCACAATCACGGCACTGCAACGGGTCAGTTTCATCTCCAATTCCCCGAGCGGAGCATGTTCGATATCCTCCACATCCACTTCAAAATCGCCTGCTGCACGTATCCCTTCGGCTATGGCCTCCGCCAGCACAGCCGTATTGGCATAAGCCGACACATACGGAATGTAGATATAATTTTTTACCGGC
Source organism: uncultured Lentimicrobiaceae bacterium (assembly GCA_964473895.1). Lineage (GTDB taxonomy): Bacteria > Bacteroidota > Bacteroidia > Bacteroidales > F082 > Sulfidibacterium. Next base: position 13,267 of record CAYYRE010000074.1, read on the forward strand.
TTGGTCATAAATTTTTCGGACCACAACCGGGTCATTTCCATGTAATGTTTCCAATTTTTTCGCAAAATAGGCCCGTGTCCGGGACAAATAGCACTGATTTCGAGCGGCTCAATTTTATCGATGGCTTTGAGCATAAATTTACTGAAAGGCTTTATAATCACATCGAAATAGTAACGGAAAGCCACATCAAAATCATCCACCTCGTCATCAAACATGCGTTCATCGGCAAAATGGCAACCGAACGAATCGCAGGTAAACAACAATTTATCTTCTTCGAGATAGGTGTACATGGTATCGGGCCAATGCAGGTTGGGAGCCGAAATAAAGCGTAAGTGTTTGTTTCCCAAATCCAGCGTATGGCCATCTTTTACGGCAATGGACTCAAAATCCTGCTCCAGCATGTCTTTCAGGTACCGAATGGCCACCGAGGTTCCCACCACTTTGGCATTCGGCGCTATTTTCAGTAAGTTTTTCAGATTCCCCGAATGGTCGGGCTCGGTATGGTTCAAAATAATGTATTCGATCTCTGCCGGATCGGTCACCGCCCGGATTTTCTGCTCATACGCCTCCCAAAAAGTCTCTTTCGATGTATCGATGACCGCTTTTTTTTCGGCATCGATAAAATAGGAGTTGTATGTTGAGCCGTAATCCGTGGTCATAACCACATCAAAAGTCACAAGATCATAATCCAAAATACCCACCCATTTTACATCGGGGGATACCTCAAGTACATTTTTGTTTGCCATAGCAGTGTTATAATTTGACGCAAAGATAGGCAACCGGAGATTTTTTACCCGTTCCTTTCCAAAATTTTAAGAAACTTTTAGGCTATTTTAAACCGGACTAAAAAAGTTCCAATTGAATTTCGTCTTCTCCCGTTTTTTTCCCGCCATTATTTTCCTCTTCCGGAGGTTTTTCTTCTGCTTCTTTTTCGTTCTGTATGTGGGCAACTTGCGATTTTACGGCACCGGTTTCCCCAGCTGTGGTTTCCGGCTCATCGTCCAATTCTT
>CAYYRE010000075.1:0-14245 GCA_964473895.1 uncultured Lentimicrobiaceae bacterium
ATATACTTACCCCTACACCCCTTCCAAAAGGGGAATATTAGGAATTTATTTACTGATTTATAGTACATTATAAAGATATTCTTTCTCAAACTTTAAACAACTTCAATGAAAACTCCTTTCCGTTGAAACCATTCCTTGCCATAGCCAACTTTGGTAAAAAAATTCAGGGATGTTGCCCTTCCACAGAAGGCTCATTACAAGTCGGAAACAAGCAAAAGGCATTTTATCTTCGCACAGTTACAGCTACAACAATATGTTGCAAATATCCGCCGGCAAAACGAAAGGATGCAAAATTTAATGTATTTTTGAACCGGAAAACAAACTGCTTGTAAATCCGACTTTTCCCCAATGAACCTCAGTGCCATAGAAAAAACATACCGGACTGCCGGACAAAAAGACAAACATCTCTTTTCGTTGTTAATTCCAAGTTGGAACAATTTAGCCTACCTTAAACTTTGCGTGAGGAGTATCCGGCAAAACTCCACGCATCCGCATCAAATCATTTTACTGATCAACGAAGGAAAAGATGGCAGTGTGGCATGGGCCGAGAAGCAACCGGACATCGATTATGTTTACGCACCGGAGAACCTGGGGATTTGTTACGGATTAAATGCCTGCCGGGAGCTGGTACATACCGGTTTCATGGTTTACATCAACGATGACATGTACATGCTGCCGGGTTGGGATGATGTCCTGTTCAGGGAAGTCCGGAAAATGCCCCACAACAATTTTATGCTGTCGGCTACCATGATCGAACCTTACGACATAAAAAACACCTGCGGACTGGTAGCCCATTACGGCGACAGTCTGGAAAATTTCCGGGAGAAACAACTGCTACAGGATTTCAGACAATTGAAAAAAGCCGACTGGTCGGGCAGCACCTGGCCTCCCGTTCTTATTCCCACGGCCCTGTGGGACCTTGTGGGCGGCATGAGTGCCGAGTTCTCTCCCGGCATGTATTCAGATCCCGATTTGTCCATGAAATTGTGGCAGGCAGGCGTACGTTATTTTAAAGGCCTCGGTGAAAGCAAGGTTTACCATTTCGGTTCCAAATCCACCAAAAGGGTTAAAAGAAACAAAGGCCGGAATATGTTTCTTCAAAAATACGGAATCACTTCCCGCTATTTTGTGAAACATTACCTCAGGCGGGGCGAGAACTTCACCGGTCCGCTGCAAGAGCCTACTATTCCGTTACCGGATAAATGGCTGCATAAAATCAAATTATGGTTGTTGCTGTTCCGATAACTTTTCATTCCATTTCAATCATTTTCCATGAACAAATACGACTTCGATCAGATTATTCCACGCGAAAACACCGGCAGTGTAAAATACGATGGCCGCAAACAGGTTTTCGGGCGTGAGGATGTGCTCCCGCTTTGGGTAGCTGACATGGATTTTGCCACACCTGACTTTATCCGGCAAGCTGTTATCCGGCGGGCACACCATCCCATTTACGGATACACGCTGTTATCGGATGCCTATTTTGATGCCATTATCCGGTGGGTAAAAACCCGGCACCGCTGGGATATTCAAAAAGATTGGATCAGCTTTAGTCCGGGCATTGTGCCGGCCATTAATTTTGCCGTTCTCAGTTATACCCAACCGGGGGATGGGGTCATTGTCCAGCCACCGGTTTATTTTCCTTTTTTCGAGGCCATTCAAAGCAACGGACGCCGGCAATTGAACAATCCTTTACGTTATGTTAACGGAAAATACCAAATAGATTTCAACGATTTGGAAGACAAGGCCAAATCGGCCCGGATGCTGTTGCTTTCCCATCCCCACAACCCGGTAGGACGCTCCTGGACACGCCGGGAACTCGAAACCATCGGTGAGATTTGTTTAAGGCACCGGGTGGTCATTGTTTCGGATGAAATCCACAACGACCTGATGCTTCCCGGAAACCGGCACATTCCCCTCGCCACCGTTTCGGAAGAAATGGCCCAAAACAGCGTCACCTGCATCGCCCCGAGCAAAACTTTTAATATGGCCGGGTTGGCCACCTCCTCGGTCATCATCCCCAACACGGATCTCCGCAAGGCATTCCGCAAAACGCTGGACCGCCTGCACATCTTCAGGGGGAATTTTTTCGGTTACGAAGCTTCTACCGCCGGCTACCGTCATGGCGCCGCCTGGGTGGATGCTCTCATGGATTACGTAAAAGGAAACTTTGACCTGCTTTCGGACTTTCTGCAAAACGAGTTGCCCGCCTTGCGGCTCACCCCTGCCGAAGCCACCTATCTTGCCTGGATTGACTTCAGGGATACCGGCCTCTCGGATGCACAAATCAAAGACAAATTAATCCATGATGCAGGTCTGGGATTCAATCACGGCCCCATCTTCGGAGAAGGCGGACAAGGTTTTCAACGTATGAACCTGGCCGCCCCGCGAAGCATTATACAGGAAGCCTGCCGGCGTCTCCAAAAAACATTTTCTTAAACCGCCTCCAGGCAAATTCTTGAAGAAGTTATCCTTTTTTAAAAAGAGTAAAAAATACAAGGAGTAAATTACACATGACAAAGACAAATTGCAAACAAAAAACGGCCCATGACCAGTAAAATGCCCTCATCAAAAAACAAGATTTATTAAAACAACCCATCAACCATTATTGGCCATGAAAGCATCGCTTCGCCTCACACTACAAATTATTTTTGCCCTCGCCCTCATTCTTTTCATTGTCCCCCTGTTTCTTCCTTCGGGATACACCATCACGGCAACCATCGATATCAAAGCACCCCGGCAGAGGGTTTTCAATCAAGTGAACACCTTGAAAAACCAGGAAAAGTGGTCGCCGTTTGAGCAAGACAGCACCCTCATCAATCATTACGAAGGACCTGCTTCGGGAAAAGGCGCCAAACGAATCTGGAACAGCCTGCACTCGGGCAGCGGCACCGAAGAAATCATATCGTCAAAACCTTACACACGGGTACAAACAAAAATAAATTTCGGAGCCCCCGGCAGAGCCCTTGAAGAATGGAATTTCAGCAGCGAAAAAGAATTCACCCGGGTCAAATGGAAACTCCATATCGACAAATTACAATATCCGTTTGGTAAATGGGTAGGACTTTTGTTACGAAAATCGATGAAGCAGCTCATGGAAACCGGATTGTACACGCTCAAAACGGTTTCGGAAAAAGAGGCCGGCAAACAAAAACCCACCATTCCCCAAAAATAAGGCATTCTTTTTCATGCAGCCGACAAAGCCCGTCGGCCACTTTTTTCTATATTTGCCTAAATTTCGACAAAAACCCTTTTAAAAACAGGCAAGTTCCCTCTGCAGGTACAAACCGGAAAAAATTGAAAAGCCAATGAAATACCCCATGGTAGACCTCAAAGGTCAATATGTAAAACTCAAACCCGAAATCGACAAAGCCATTCAGGAAGTTATCGACAGTACGGCTTTTATTAAAGGGCCGGCGGTAAAGCGTTTCGAGCAACATCTCGGCGAATACCTCAACATAAAACATGTGATTACCTGTGGGAACGGCACCGATGCCTTGCAACTGGCCCTGATGGCTTTGGGACTGCAACCGGGCGATGAAGTGATTACCACATCTTTTACCTTTATTGCTACAGCGGAAGTCATTGCTTTGCTTCGGCTGACTCCCGTTTTGGTGGACGTCCTCCCCGGCACCTACAACATCGATCCGGAAGCCGTAAAAAAAGCCATCTCCCCGCGCACCAAAGCCATCATTCCGGTACATCTTTTCGGCCAAACCGCCGACATGGAAAAAATCATGGACATTGCCGAAGAACATCATCTGTATGTAATAGAAGACACGGCACAGGCCCTTGGTGCCGATTTTACGCATCCCCGGAGCGGAAAAACACAAAAAGCGGGAACCATCGGGCACATAGGGTGTACTTCATTTTTTCCGTCAAAAAACCTTGGGGCCTACGGTGACGGAGGAGCTGTTTTTACCAACAACGATAAACTGGCCGAAAAACTGCGAATGCTCGCCAATCACGGAATGAAAGTACGATATTATCACGACCACGTGGGAATCAACTCCCGGCTCGACACCCTCCAAGCCGCCATTCTCGATGTGAAACTGCCCCACCTTGACGAGTATGCCCGTGCAAGACAAAAGGCTGCCGCTTTTTATAACGAGACCTTTTCAGACTGCAAAAAGATCATCACACCCCAAACCGCTCTTTTCACAACCCATGTTTTTCATCAATACACCCTTGTTTTAAAAGATACCGACCGAACAGCCCTTATGCGGTTTTTGTCGGACAAAGGCATTGCTTCGGCCGTTTATTATCCCGTTCCGTTGCACATGCAAAAAGCTTATCGCAATGCACGCTACCGCGAAGGCGACTTCCCCGTAACGGAAGCGCTGAGCCGGTCGGTGCTCTCGTTGCCCATCCATACTGAAATGACTCCTGCCATTTTAAAAGAAATATCCGAAAGCGTTTTAGCATTTATAAACCAAAACAAATAACCATGGCTAAAGAATATTTTGCCCACGAAACCGCTGTCATTGACGAGGGTTGCGAAATAGGGAAAGGCACCAAAATATGGCACTTTTCACACATAATGACCGGTTGTAAACTGGGAGAAAACTGTAACATCGGACAAAACGTGGTGGTATCGCCTCAAGTGATCCTCGGCAGAAATGTGAAAGTACAGAACAATGTCTCCATTTACACGGGGGTTATTTGCGAAGATGATGTTTTTCTCGGGCCTTCCATGGTCTTTACCAACGTGGTAAATCCCCGCAGTAACGTAAACCGCCGGGGACAATACACCAAAACCATTGTGCGGCGCGGCGCCTCCATCGGGGCCAATGCCACCATTGTTTGTGGACACGATATCGGTGAATTTGCCTTTATTGGCGCAGGTGCTGTGGTGACCAAAGAAGTGCTTCCCTATGCCCTGGTGGTGGGAAACCCCGCACGGCAGGTGGGCTGGATGAGCGAATACGGCCACCGGCTCCGTTTCGACGAAAACAACAGGGCCGAATGTCCCGAAAGCCATGAAAAATACATCCTTGAAAACGGACGGGTACGCAAATTATAAACCCTTGCCTGCTGTCATTTTTCTTGGAACCCTCACAAAATCATCGTATTTTTACCTCATCATTTTTTAAATCTTCAACATCATGAAAATTCTCGTTACGGGCGGCACCGGTTACATAGGCTCACACACAGTGGTCGAATTGCAAAACAAAGGGTTCGAAGTCCTTATCGTGGACAACCTTTCCAACTCCAGCGCCGAAATTGTGGATCAAATCGAAAAAATCACCGGCATCAGACCGGTACTGGAGGTCTTCGACCTGAGCGACAGGGAAAAAACCGCCGATTTCTTTCGCAGAAATAACGACCTGCAAGGCGTCATTCACTTTGCCGCTTTTAAAGCCGTGGGCGAATCGGTGGAAAAACCGCTGATGTATTACCGGAACAACCTTGTTTCGTTGATGAATATTTTGGAAAGCATGAAAGACAACGGAATACAAAACCTGGTCTTCTCTTCCTCGTGTACTGTTTACGGACAACCCGACGAACTCCCGGTATCGGAAAATGCGCCCATTAAAAAAGCGGAATCGCCGTATGGCAATACCAAACAAATTTCCGAAGAAATCATTCAGGATACCATTAAAGCCTCTGATATACACGGCATTGCCCTGCGCTATTTCAACCCCATTGGCGCCCATGAGTCGGCCCTTATCGGTGAGCTGCCCCTCGGCGTCCCCAACAACCTGGTCCCTTACATTACCCAAACCGCCATTGGCATCCGCGACCAGTTGAAAGTCTTCGGAAACGACTACCCCACCCCCGACGGAACACCCATTCGCGATTATATCCACGTGGTGGACCTGGCCAAAGCCCATGTGATTGCTGTAGACCGCATGATCCAAAACAAAATGAAAAAACCGTTTGAGGTCTTTAACCTCGGAACAGGCAAAGGCTATTCGGTTCTGGAAGTTATCAAAGCTTTTGAAAAAGTTTCGGGCGTTAAGCTGAACTATAAAATTGTTGGTCGCCGCGAAGGCGATGTTGTCCAGGTATGGGCCGACCCTTCCTATTCCAATAAAGAGCTGGGATGGAAAGCCGAAAAAGGACTGGAAGAGATGGTGGCCTCAGCCTGGAAATGGGAACAGGCCTACAGGGCTTCATTAAAAAACAAAAACTGAAACAACAGGTTTAAAACAATCATCGTTTTGATGTGATTTTTATTCGCAAAAGGCAAAAATCGCAACAAAAAAACAGAACAACGAAATACAAAATCTTATGAAAAAAATCCTCATTACCGGCGGAGCGGGTTTTATCGGCTCCCATGTTGTCAGAAGATTTGTCAACAAGTATCCTGAATACATGATCTTCAACCTCGACAAATTGACGTACGCCGGAAACCTGGAGAACCTGAAAGATATTGATAAAAAGCCCAATTATCAATTTATCCTCGGAGATATTACCGACGATGCTTTTATCCGGGAGCTGTTCCGCAAAGAACAGTTCGATGGTGTCATTCACCTTGCGGCCGAATCGCATGTGGATCGCTCCATTACCAATCCCAACGAATTTGTTATGACCAACGTGGTGGGCACCGTTAACTTGTTGAATGCCGCAAAAGAAATATGGAAAGACCACCCCGAAGGCAAACGGTTTTATCATGTTTCCACCGACGAGGTGTACGGTGCCCTCGGACAAGAAGGCTTTTTTACCGAAGAAACCTGCTACGACCCCCACAGCCCCTATTCGGCTTCCAAAGCAAGTTCCGACCATTTCGTCAGGGCTTATCACGACACCTACGCGTTGCCGGTCATTATTTCCAACTGTTCCAACAACTACGGCCCCAACCAATTCCCCGAAAAACTCATCCCCCTGTTCATCAACAACATCCGTCACAACAAACCCCTCCCTGTGTACGGCAAAGGCGAAAATGTCAGGGACTGGCTGTATGTGGAAGACCATGCCGCCGCCATCGACCTCATCTACCATAAAGGTCCCGATGGTGAAACCTACAATATCGGCGGACACAACGAATGGAAAAACATCGACCTGATTAAAGTCCTTTGCAAGGTAATGGACAAAAAACTGGGCCGTCCGGCGGGAACTTCAGAAAAACTCATCACTTTCGTTACCGACCGTGCCGGCCACGACCTGCGCTACGCCATCGATTCGTCCAAACTGCAACACGAACTGGGATGGAAACCCAGCCTGCAATTTGAAGAAGGCATTGAAAAAACAGTCGATTGGTATCTTAACAACCAACAATGGCTCGACAATGTCACTTCCGGAAAGTATCAAACCTATTACGAAGCCATGTACGCCAACCGGTAAAAACGGGTTTTGCTTTTTATTTGCCGGCCACAGCAGAACAAGAATATATCAAATATTTGATTTTCAGAATAATAAAAACAAAATACCGCAGTATAATTTTTTTAACCAAAGATTTGAATATTTCAAAAAATATTCCGTTCTTTGCACTCCATTTTTGAACACGAAAAAAGCGCAACCATGTCAAGAATTTGTCAGATAACAGGAAAAAAAGTGATCACCGGAAACAACGTTTCCCACTCACATATTAAAACCAAAAGAAGATTCCATCCCAACCTCCACACCAAAAGGTTTTACGTACCCGAAACCGGAAAATGGGTAACCCTGATGGTGTCGGCGGCAGGCATCCGCATCATCAACAAAAAAGGAATTTACAACGCATTAAAAGACGCCGAAGCCAAAGGATATTACAAAGCCTGACCGGAGTTTAAAAGAACAAATAAAAAAAGCTGTCAATAACATGACAGCTTTTTTTATTTCAGGAAGTTATCTCAAAATTAATTCTATAAGTCTGTGTTATATCAAACAGACGAGCAGCTATCTGTCATTTCTTTGATAATGTTGCCATCCGTAAAGCGAAACGTTCCTATCCGCATGACGGCATACCCATCCGCTGCACATCCTGTTGTACCTGTCCTGTTAATTTTCCGTTTTATCGGATTTCGGTGTGAGTTCATAATTATGAACCGGATTGTACTTCATGGTCCATAAAAAGGGAACAAGGAAAAAAACACCTCCAATAATGGCGCCGACATCGGCTCTCTCATTTCTGCATAAGTTGGTAACCAATGGTTCATATCCTTCCTTTTTTAATTTTATAGTAGTACAACTCCCAACAATCTTCGTATCCTTATACGGATAGGGTGTTTTTCCAACAAATCCATCATCCACATAAACTTTAGCTCCGCTAGGCATTGATTCTATCATGGTTGTACTGGCACAACTGGAAAATAAAATTAATGAGGAGAGGAAAAATGAAATGACTTTTAGAAACCTTTTTGTTTTTCTCATAACGATTGATTTTAATAAAGAAGCATGTAAAGATACTAATTCTGCTTAGAAATAAAATGATTTTTCCGTATTTCCAGAAACCTGCTCACTTTAGTGTTCATCCTGCTCAATACGACTGGTGCAAAATATCCTGCACCTTCTCTTTCAGGTTTTCAAACACCTCTTTTTCATCGCCTTCGGCACGAATCGAATAATATTTTCCCTGATGTTTATAATAATCAATCACCGGATTGGTTTTCTCTTTGTACTGTTCCAGACGGTTCACAATCAGTTCCGTACTTTTATCGTACGGACGCGCTTTTTCAGTATGTCCGCGAGCCGACAACCGTTTTATGGCCTCCAAAGTCGAAATCTTCATGTCAATCATGGCCGAAACCGACATACCCACCCGTTGCAACAAACCATCCAAAATATAGGCCTGAATCAAAGTCCGCGGAAAACCTTTAAAAATAAAACCGTTGGCATCCGGGTTTTCATTGATCTTGCGCTCAATGAGCTGAATGGGAATTTCGTCCGGCACAATTTCCCCTTTGTCCATGTAAGGCTTGGCCAGCTTTCCGATTTCCGTGCCATCCTTAATCTCCTGCCGCATCATTTTTCCGGTGGAGATATACACCAATCCGAACTCTTTGGCCAGCAGGTTTCCCTGGGTTCCTTTGCCGGCACCCGGTTTACCCAGCAATACAATATTGGTATGCTGTACCGATTTGGTACGCTCCACAATCTCCACAATCTTTTCAAAAATGTCATCCACTTCGCCCACCCCGTTGATGGGGTAATACTTGTTTTTCTTGGCATAAAAATCGGCCACCGGCTTGGTTTTGTTTTCATACTCCTTCAGCCGGTTTTTAATCACCTCCAAATTGTCATCCGAACGGCCCGATACTTTGGCACGCAACAACAAACGCTTGATCAACTCCTCTTCGGGAACCTCTAAACTGATCATACAATTCAACGACGAATGCAACTTCAGCATCAGCCCTTCGAGGATATACGCCTGGACAGTCGTCCTTGGGAAACCATCAAACAATATTCCCCGCGAATCGGGGTTCATTTTAATTTTCTTTTCAATTAACTGGATGATCAACTCATCATCCACCAAACCACCCTGCTCAATGATCGATTTGGCTTTCATCCCCAGTTCGGAGCCTTCCGCAATTTCCGACCGGAGCATATCGCCTGTTGAAATGTAGGTCAGGTTATACTTTTCCAGCAACTTTTTCGACTGGGTTCCCTTACCGGCTCCCGGAGGGCCAAAGAGTGCAATGTTTAACATGATTTTTAGGATTTAGGTTATTGAACGATTTTGTAAATATCTTTCAGGTTGCGTGCCTGCCCGTTATAATCCAACCCGTAACCAATGATAAAATCATTGGGAATTTCAATGCCGATATAATCGATCTTAAAATGCTTTTTGTACGAATGGGGTTTAAAAAGTAAAGTGGCAATCCGCAGGTCTTTTATCTTTTTGTCTTCCAGATACTCCAACACCTTTTCCATGCTGATCCCCGTATCCACAATGTCTTCCACCAAAACCACCGTCCGTCCTTCAATATCCTCATCCAAGCCGATGAGCTGCCGCACATGACCTGTCGAATGCGTTCCCGAATAAGAAACAAATTTAATGAATGAAATCTCCGCCGGAAAATGCAATTTCTTAAACAAATCGCCGGCAAACATAAACGCGCCGTTCAGTATAACAAGAAAAAGCGGGTTTTCATCCGCCAGGTCGCGTTCCAAATCCACCACCATCCGGTCGATGGCCTCCTGAATTTTTTCGTGGGGAATGTAGGGTTCAAAAACCTTGTCAAGAACTGTAATTGTTGCCATTGTAAATCAATCCGGTTTATAATAGCTTACAAAGATAATATTTAACAGCTATTTTTCTCTTTTTCCTCAAATTTTCCTCAAAAATTTAGACCTGTTCTGTTTAAAATCTTCCGGGCGGGCCAACCGCACAAGGCCCCACGGCCTGTCCGCTCATAGTCCTCGGGCAGAAACGGTGTCGGCTAAGCCGGGGGCAGGGGCTTCCGCCGGTCGCCCTGCCCCCGCCAGCCTCCATCCCGTCCCTGCCCTGCGGGCTATCCGCTCCCATGCCTGCCGCGGGAAAAACTTTTACCGTTAAACCATCGGCCTGACCGTTGCCTCACAACCACTTACCCCCTTGCATCGTAAAATATTCCCCTGTTTTTCATATCTTAGCAAAGAAAACACAACCCCAATGCCATGAACACGCGGGAAAAAAGGAAGAAAGTTCGCCGGGCACTCGTATTGGCTGCAAGGGAAGCCTTCCGTAAAAAAGGTTTTTCCAAAACCACCATGGACGACATTGCCCGTGCCGCCGGAAAAGCCAAAAGTACACTATACTACTATTTCGACAGCAAAGAGGCCGCTTTTCAGGCCGTGGTGCACCTCGAAGGCGAAACATTGAAAAACCGCCTTTTGGAAGTCATTCGCGATCCACACCGGAACCCCAAACAAAAACTCGAAGATTATGTCCTGATCCGCTGGCAGGGTTTCGAAGCACTGGGCAATGCATTCCAAACCATGCGGCAGGAATTTCTCCAAAAAAGCCATCTCGTCGAAAAATACCGTAAGCAATACGATGAACTGGAAATGGAACTCATCGGCACCATCTTACGCGAAGGCATCGAAAAAAAAACCTTCCGGATTGCCCCCGAAGCGGTCGAAACGGTTTCGCTGACCATTGTGCTCGGCATGAAAGCACTCGAAATCCCCTTCTTCGCCAGCGGCCAATACAGCCACACGGACTCAAAAATAAAAAACCTGCTCGACATGCTGTTTTACGGCATCGTACAAACGGAAGTTGTTTAAAGTTTATCTAAAAATATTGTTCATAACGTATTATCAATCAGCAAATAAATACCGAATATTCCCCTTCTTGAAGGGGTGTAGGGGTAGGTATATAAAAAAGATATTTATTTGCTGATTGATCAGGTTTTTAGCAAATTTATGTTTTGTAAACTTTAAACAACTTCACGGAATAATTAACCCGGCTTCACGGTAAAGAATAATTTGTATCCGTTCTAAATCGGACAACTAATCAGGTTAATACCAAAACAATAGACAAAAACCATCTGCCGCCATTACGGAAACAAGTTAATTTTTGTCTATTTTTCACAAGCGAAATCACAACCCACTTTTACAAATGAAACAAAAAGACTGGCATAAATTTTACGACGATGTCCCCCAAACCCTCCACTATCCCGAAGGTTCGTTGTATGCTTTGTTGAAAAAAAGCATAGTGCGGCAACCCCGTGCCATAGCTTACGATTTTCTGAATTTTACGGCCACTTACGAAGAACTGGGCCGCCAGATTGATGTTTATGCCTGCCGTTTCCGCCAATTGGGTTTCCGGGCGGGCGACACCATGAGCATCATCATGCCCACCTCGCCCCAGGGCATTCTGGCATTTTATGCCGTAAACAAGCTGGGAGGTATTGCCAGTTTCATTCATCCGCTGTCCACAGAAGAAGAGCTTAAACATTATTTGAACCTCAGCCGGTCACGTTTTGCCCTCACACTGGATATTTTTTACGAAAAACTGGCCCATATCCGGCACGATATCCCCGTGGAAAAATTGCTCATCACAAACATTTCCGTTTTTATGCCGCCACTGAAAAAAACGGCATACCGCCTGATAACATTGCCCAAAAGGATAAAACCGGACCCGCAATGGGCTGTACGTATCGAAAAAATAAACCGGAAGTGCAATGAGCCCCTGGAAACCGAAACCGGCAAAAGCAACGATTTGGCCGTCATTTTATACAGTGGCGGAACCACCGGCGTTCCCAAAGGGGTTATGCTTACCAACAAAAACATTGTATCCGAAGGCATGATGGTGGCAGCCTGGGGAAAACTCGACGAAACCGATACCATCCTGGCCATTCTTCCCATATTTCACGGCTTCGGGCTCAGCGTCTGCATTAACGCCGCCCTGCTGGCGGGAGGCAAAACAGTACTCGTCCCCAAGTTCACCGTAAAGGATGTGGCCAAACTGATCAAAAAAAAGCATCCCACATTTCTCATCGGTGTTCCCACACTGTTTAAAGCTTTGCTGGATGAGAAAAATTTCAGGGAATCCGATCTCAGTTTCCTCAAAATGGCCTTTTCGGGTGCCGACACCCTGCCCCGGACCATCAAAGAAACTTTTGATAAAACCGTCAGCGAAAACGGCGGAAAAGCGGTTTTGCTCGAAGGATACGGACTTACCGAAGCCGTTACGGCCATCATGGCCCTTCCGGCAAACGCTTACCGCGAAGGATCCATCGGCCTGCCGTTTCCGGATATGGATGTCCGCATTGTGGATCCGGGTACTTTCCGGGAACTGCCCCACGGCGAAATCGGTGAAATCGTCGTCAACGGCCCTGCCGTCATGAAAGGATACCTGAACAATCCCGAGGAAACCGCCGCAACCCTCAAAGTACACGACGATGGTAAAATATGGCTCCATACCGGCGATCTCGGTTACCGCGATGCCGACGGGTTCTTCTATTTTAAACAACGGCTCAAACGCATGATCAAATCTTCGGGAATGAATGTCTATCCTTCCGAAGTGGAAAATGTGCTTTGCCAACACGAAGATGTGAAATTCGCCTGTGTCATCGGAGTGGAAGATGCCCATCAAATGACCCGCATCAAAGCCTTTGTGGAGTTACACCATCCCGAACTCGCCTCTCCCGAAAAAGAAAAAGAGATCATTGCCTTTGTCCGGAAACGGCTGATAAAATGGAGTTGTCCGCGCGAAATCGAATTTATGGAAAAATTGCCTTTAACGAAAATCGGAAAAGTGGATTTCAGAAAACTTGAAGAAAAAGAACATGCAAAAAACAACGCTCATTGATAAATTCAGGGAAATAGCCCAAGCGCCTTATGCTTACCTGCGAAAATTAAAATCACAAACGGGCCAAACCATGATCGGCTCCACCTGTGCTTTTACTCCCGAGGAGATTATCCTGGCGGCAGGCGCCCATCCGTTCCGTATTTCTGCCGAATCGCAAAGTCTGGCCGGTGCCGATGCCCACATCCAGGCTTACGGTTGTTCCATGGTCCGCGGCATGCTCGAAGATGGCCTCTCGGGGAACCTCGACTTCCTTGACGGCGTGGTTTTTCCCCATGCCTGCGACACCATTCAACGGCTCTCGGACATCTGGCGCCTCAACATAAAATCGCTGCATTTCGACCTGCTGCTGCCGGTAAAATTAGATTCAGCTTTGTCCAAAACTTACTTTACCGCTGTCTTGCAAAGGTTTAAAAAAGATTTGGAGAAAGCATTGAAAACGGAAATCAGCGATGAAAACATCGAAAAAGCCATTGTCTTAATGAACGGCATACGCCGCAAACTCATCACCCTCTACGAATGGCGATCCGAAACCCCCGGCATACTATCGGGCAGCGAGCTATCAGCCATCGTTAAAGCCGTTATGGTCATGGACAAGCAGGAAGCCGACAACCTGCTGGGGCAATTGGTCGAAACCCTGCACAGCGAACAGCCTTCGGCCTCCGGAAAAAACATGAAACGCATTCTCATTTCAGGCAGCGTCTGTAGCCATCCCGATATTTACAATATGATTGAGAACAAAGGAGCAGCCGTTGTGTGGGACGATTTGTGCAGCGGCTCCCGTTATTTCGAAGGATTGGTTGCCGAAAACAGCCTTTCACCCCTCGAGGCCATTGCCCGCCGGTTTACCGAAAGGTATGTCTGTCCGGCCAAACACATTGGGGTAAAATTCCAAATGGAAAACCTGAAGAAACGCATCATCACCCATCATATCGATGCCGTCCTGTTCTTATTTGTCAAATTTTGCGAACCCTTTTCGTTCGACTACCCGGATATCAAAAAAGAACTGGAAGAAATGGAAATCCCCTTTCTGCTGGTAGAAATGGACCGCCATAACGAAGTGGACGAACAAATGCGTACCCGCATCGA
>CAYYRE010000076.1:0-2537 GCA_964473895.1 uncultured Lentimicrobiaceae bacterium
CACATTTCCCGATTGCCCTGTAGGAATCACCGAAAGCGCATGATCCACATCCGAAAAATCAATCAGAAAACGCAGTGCCGGACCGGAAATAACAGGATAAATACCGTGCTCGTTGTAAACAAAACCTTCTTTGTCCACTACTTCATTGGCTCCCTGCATGGGGAAGGGTCCCACATTGAAATATTTGTCGAACGGAGGCTTCTTGCCAATGGGATGTTCATCGGTGAGTTGGTGTACTTTGCCCCATCTCCAGGTGCTCATGTGGTCTCCCATATTGTGTTTTAACGCCACGGTGGTTTCCGAAAAGGCTTTCCGGAAAATGTCCGACCGGGTTTCAACGGCTTTGGTGTTGACATTGTCCCACCAAACCGAATTTTTATCGGTGAGCAAGTGTTCAATGGAGCCTCTGAACATATAGGAAGCCAATAGTTTGTGGAAATCTTTTTCGCCCACTTCATCCATTACCGCATCCCGCAGTACAAAATAGAGCAGTTGGGTATAAATGACAGCACCTGTACTGGCTGTGTCGTAATTGCCATCCCAATTGCGCAAAGCCGAAACGATTTTAGGATTGCCTTTGAAATTGCCGAGGTTGTTTAAAATGAGGTTTACCAAACGCAAGTCCCTGTCGGAGTGGACATCAAGTTGTATTTTTTCCATTTCTTTCAGACTCCATTTGGACTGTGACAGCAACAGTTGCCTGACCCGCGCCGCCCGGTAACCGTGAAAATAATAGCCCGGATAAACCACGCCGTCCACCGGCGGGGGCGTATTGTTGGAAGTGTTCAGTATGCCGTCGGGCGGATCCACCGCCTGCGGGTTTTTATCAAAAGGATAATACCCTTTGATGTCGGCTTTGCCACTGCTGCCATCCAAAATCAAACGGGGATTTACGCCGGCGGGATGTACGGGAATACGTCCTGCGCCCCACCAGGCAATATGGTCATCCACATCACCGTAAACCACATTGAGTCCCACAATGTCAATGAGCGAAACCCCTTTACGGAAACTTTCCATATCGGTGGCGTTATTGATTTGATAGAGTGCTTCGAGTGCCGTGGTTTTCAGGTGCATGGGTGCCCACCACAAACTTACCGGAACATCATTTTTACGGGTAATGTTCGGGATAACCGAATTTAATAACGGACCATGCAGTGTATAGCGGATGGTAAAAGGTACGGGTTTTCCCCCTTTTACCCGAATGGTGTCGTGTGTTACACGGTAATTTAACCACTTGCCGGCATGTTCATATTGATCCGGATCATCCGGATTTTGTTTTTCGGCATACAAATCCATGTTGTCGAAAGGGAAAATGGTGAGTCCCCACCCGTAATGGTCGGTATGACCTACCAAGGCAAAAGGTACACCGGCAAGGTAATATCCGTAAAGATGAAAACCGGGATAACGGATATCGGCTTCATACCATACGGCAGGTTGTGAATACTTGATGTGTGTATCGTTGGCCAATAACACCTTTCCCGATTTGGAGTGTTCTTTGCTTATGACCCAGTTGTTAGACCCCTCCCAAATGGGCATGGGAATCAGATTTTGTATTTTTTGAATATGCTTTACCAAATCGGCAAGCCGAACACTTTTTTGAGCGTTTTCCATTCGGGCAATGGTTGCTGAGTCGGCATCGAGGTCTTTCAAATAGGCATCCCCGTATTTTTCATAAATGCGATAATACAAAGGATCTTCGGATAAAGCGGAAGTAAAAGTGAGCGACATGTAACTGACAATGCCAAAGACATCCTGAACCGTGAAAGGGGCCGGTTTGAATCCCATGAGCGTAAATTCAATGGGCAATGAGCCGTTTTTGATAAAGGCATTGATACCCTTTACATAGGCCAGAACATCCTGTTTTACCGGTTTATCTGCATTTTTCATAAACGCTTCGGCACTGCGTTTGGCCATTTCGTTCAGCGAAAGTACCCGGAGGTATTTGTCGGTTTTCACCATGTCTTTGCCAATAATTTCTGCCAGGCGGCCTTGTACCACGCGCCGCAGCATGACCATTTGAAAAAGCCGGTCCTGCGCATGGGCATAACCGAAAGCAAAATAGGCATCTTGTGCATTTTGGGCATTGATATGCGGAATGCCGTAAGCATCGTAAACAACAGTAACTTTTTGTTTTAACCCGTTTAAATGCAATTTTCCCGAATAGTCGGGAGCTGTACTTTTCATCCAAAAATAGACAGCAGCAGCGAGCACTACCACAATGATCACCACGGCGAGTAAAATGCGTTTAAAAATTTTCATGGTATTCGGTTTTTTATGAAAAAGGAAATCTTTTGTTTTTGTGTTTTCAAATTTACATCAAATTTTTCCATTTCACCAAATTACGGATAATATGGTTCATTATTATGTCCCCCAATAAGCCGGCAACCGGTTTTTCTATATACCATAACAGTTATAGTCTGCGCAGAGAAGAGATGAAACACCTATTGATGAGCAAGCTAAACTACCCGCCTGACTGATGGTCGTCGGGCAGGCCCGCCTGACCAAGTCCAGTCGGGCAGGCCTGTCTGCCTGCGTTA
>CAYYRE010000076.1:2637-14163 GCA_964473895.1 uncultured Lentimicrobiaceae bacterium
GTCGGGCAGGCCCGCCTGACCAAGTCCAGTCGGGCAGGCCTGTCTGCCTGCGTTAGCTAGGCAGGAGAATGATTATTACCACCCCTCCAGCGAGGGGGGTTATTTAATAGACACATTGACAATAGGTTGTAAAAATACAAACACATGTGATGCTTGGCTTTTAAAACCCTGATGGAACCAACGAAGAGCAGATAAAGAATTATTTTTAATCGGTGAAACCAATGCTATGGCTGAAGGGGTAAATAGCAAATACAAAGATTCATTTCATCAAATCAGGGTACCGGAAAAAGAGATTTCTTCCTTAGATTGAACTTGTACTTTGCATAGCCTCTCAAAGTAATATTTCGCCCATTTACAAAAGTAAACCTACTGTTATTCAGAATTTCATAATCCTTGCCCTTGAAATTCCAACTCAGACAACGAATAAGATAGTTCAAGCAACTGACATGTTGGAAAAACATTAGTGAGGAGATAGTGCATAATGATCCTTGCGAATGTAAAATAAGTCTATAAATAAAATAAAGATCAATTAAAATCTCTAAAATTTAGTATAAAAATAGTATAATAATACAAAAAACATCTTTCTATTAGCCAAAATTGGAAAATAAAACAACCTATTTGTATTTATATAATGAGTAATTTTGAAATAAATAATTGACAAAATAATGATTTCATTTATCCTTAACAATCAGCTCATTGAAACCGAACAGCCTTCGGGGATGGTGTTACTTGATTTTATCCGCTACGAGATGCATCTTTTGGGTACCAAAGCCGGTTGTCGCGAGGGCGATTGCGGGGCCTGTACCGTTTTGGAAGGACATTTGGAAAACGGGGAGGTACGTTACAAAAGCATTGTTTCCTGCCTCACCCCTTTGGGAAATGTACACGGGAAACATATTGTAACCGTTGAAGGATTGCAAAAAGATAAAATGTCGCCGGTGCAACAGGCCATGATCGACCATGCAGCCACACAATGTGGTTTTTGCACACCGGGGTTTGTCATGTCGTTGACAGCCCACAGCCTGGCACCTGAAAAATCTTCTCCGGAAGGAGTCATTCGTGCCATCAGTGGAAACATATGCCGGTGTACAGGATACCGTTCCATCAAAGAGGCAGCCACCGATATTTCACGGGTTCTTGAAAAAAAAGACCGCAAAGACCCGTTGGGTTGGCTCATCAAAGAAGCTTTTCTCCCGGAATATTTTCGTGATATTGCCGCCCGCCTTCAGGAAATTGAAGCCGCAAATCCGGGGCCGGCCAACGGAAAAACCGTTGCCGGAGGTACCGATCTTTTCGTTCAACAGGCCGATGCGTTGAGAAATGCGAAACTCCGGTTTTTAAATACGGAAGAAAATTTGCATTCCATCACATTGCAAAACGGAATTTGCAGGATAGGAAGTGCCGTTACAGCCGCCGAAATCATGGAAAACAACCTGCTGCAAAAATATTTTCCCAGGCTAAAAGAGGATTTCCGGCTTGTCTCTTCGGAACCTGTTCGTAATATGGGTACCCTGGCAGGAAACATTGTCAACGCTTCCCCCATTGCCGATCTGGTCATCTTTTTTCTTGCTTTGGATGCCGAAGTGGAAATGAAGTCTACGGATGGAAGTCTCAGGACTGTGCCCTTACGGCAATTTTATACGGGATATAAGCAAATGGTACTGCAACAGGAGGAAATTATTACGGCGGTTCAATTCCGTTTGGAAGAAAACAGGCTCTTTCATTTCGAAAAGGTAAGCAAACGAAAATATCTCGATATTGCCAGTGTCAATTCGGCGTTATCGCTCACCTTGGATGGCGAAATGATTCAAACGGTGCATCTGTCGGCAGGTGGTGTTTACGCCTGGCCTTTTTATGCGGAAAAAACCGTCCGGTTTCTTACCGGAAAAAAACTGACCCCGGAAAATATTGTGGAAGCAGCCCATGTCCTGCTTTCGGAAATTGCCCCCATCAGCGATATCCGCGGAAGCAAAACCTATAAAAGCCTCTTGCTGAAGCAGCTATTTTTTGCTCATTTTCATGAACTGGCCCCTGCGCTGTTCCCTTCCGATGTGTTGTTTTCAAAAATGTTGACAGTATGAAAAATATAGATTCCAAAGGACATGTAACCGGACGGTCGGTTTACGTTGATGATATTCCTGTCCGGCAAGATACGCTTTATGCCGTTGTGTTTGATGCTCCGGTGGCCCATGCCCAACTGCTTTCTGTGGATACATCGGATGCGGAAGCCCATCCCGGTGTTGTGGCTGTTTTCACTTCTCGTGATATTCCGGGCGAAAACCAAATCGGTGGTATCATACCGGATGAAACGTTGCTGGCCGAAAAAGAAATAGCTTATCGCGGGGAACCCGTTGCCCTAATTATTGCCGAAACCGAAGCCATTGCGCGGGAGGCAAGAAAAAAAATAAAACTGGAATACCGTGAACTGGAAATCGTAACCGATCCGCGTGAAGCGGCTGCCAAAGGCTTGTTGCTTTTACCTCCGCGTACCTTTGCCATGGGGAATCCTTCCGGCGAATGGGAAAAATGCAAATACACTTTCAGCGGAAGCACCGAAATAGGCGGGCAGGAACATCTTTATCTCGAAACACAAGGAGCCTACTGTTTCCCGAAAGAAAACGGAAATCTGATGGTTTATTCCTCTACCCAAAGTCCCACGGCCGTACAACGTGCTGTTGCCAAAATACTGGGAAAAGGGATGCATAACATCGAAGTGGATGTGACCCGTATCGGCGGCGGTTTCGGGGGAAAAGAAGACCAGGCTACCGTTTGGGCCTGCCTGGCCGCATTGGCGGGCTCCCGTTTGCAAAAACCGGTCAAACTGGTCCTTTCACGCCAGGATGATTTGCGCATGACAGGGAAAAGACATCCTTATGCTGCCGACTTTAAGATTGGCTTGTCCGAAGATCTGAAAATCATGGCTTACGAGGTGACGTATTATCAAAATGGCGGAGCGGTCAACGACCTTTCGCCGGCCATCTCGGAAAGGACGTTGTTTCATACGACCAATTCTTATTACATCCCCCATGTCAAAGCCACCATTTACAGTTGCAAGACCAATTTACCACCCAATACCGCTTTTCGTGGTTTCGGCGGGCCTCAGGGAATGTTTGTTATCGAAGCCGCCATTGCCCGTGCTGCAGAGGAGTTGAACATCCCACAGGCGATCATCCAGGAAAAAAACCTGCTTAGTGAAGGCGATACATTTTATTATGGACAAAAAGCACAACAAGTTCATGCCCGTAAAACCTGGCAGGCTGCTTTTCGCGAATTTGAAATCCGCAAGAAGCAAAAAGAGATTGAGGCCTTTAACAAAGAAAATTTGCTTGTTAAAAAAGGGATGGCCCTCATGCCCATCACTTTTGGGATTTCCTTTACCGCCACTTTTCTGAACCAGGCACGGGCCCTCGTACATATCTACACCGATGGCAGTGTGGGAGTGAGTACCGGTGCCATTGAAATGGGACAGGGAGTGAATACCAAAATGATACAGGTGGCTGCCCAAACACTGGGTATCGATCCTTCGCGTATAAAAATAGAAAGTACCAACACCACACGGGTAGCCAACACTTCCCCGACGGCGGCAAGTGCTACGGCTGACCTGAACGGACAAGCTTTGCAGCTGGCTTGCCGGGCTCTGTTGCGGCGTTTGAAAAACCTGGCAGCAGAGCAGCATAACGCCAAACCATCGGACCTCGTTTTCAAAGAAGAAAAAATATGGATACAGGGAAAAGCTACCGGCATGACCTGGGAGGAGTTGATTTCGGAAGCCTATATGCGCCGGTTGCAACTTTCGGAAACCGGACATTATGCAACACCTGAAATTTATTTCGACAAAGAAAAAGAACAAGGTTCTCCTTTTGCCTATCATGTTTACGGTACGGCCATGATCATTGCCCGGCTCGATTGTTTGCGCGGGACTTACGATTTTGAAGAGGTGCAAATTATACATGATTTCGGCCAAAGTATGAATCCGGTCATTGATACCGGACAAGTGGAAGGCGCTGTGATACAGGGTATCGGATATATGACCATGGAAGAACTCGCCTACGACAAAACCGGGCGGTTGCTCTCCAACACCCTTTCGACCTACAAAGTGCCGGATATTTATTCTACTCCCGAAGTTCTTGTGGTGAAGCCGTTGAAAGTTTCCGGTCCCAAACATGCCATTCTGAAATCCAAGGCGGTGGGAGAACCCCCGTTGATGTATGGTTTGGGAGCTTATTTTGCAGTGCGTAATGCCATCAAGGCTTTCAATCCGGATTTTAAAGGTTTCGACGCCCCCATTACTCCTGAAAAAGTCTTGCTTGGGTTGTACGGGAAAACGGAAAAGTAAACAGGACGAAAGCGCAAACAACCAATGATGCAAGAGATTTTTTCTTTTATTCAATCGGGCTTATCACAAAACCTGAAAATGATGCTGTTGACGGTGATTGACCGTGAGGGCAGCAGTCCGGGGAAACAGGGATTTAAAATGGCGGTGTCTTCCGATGGCCGTTTTACGGGTTCCATTGGCGGCGGGGTTATGGAACACCGGTTGGTGGAACAGGCACGGCGTAAACTGGCACAAAAAACCTTGCCATCGCCGTATCTGATTTTTCAGGACCATGATCCGCAAGCCAAAGAAAACCGTTCGGGCATGATCTGCTCAGGAGGCCAGACCATTGCTTTTGTGCCTTTGGACCATAAGATGTTGCCGGTGATCGATCAAATTCTTACCGCTGTTGCGGAAGAACAGAAGGGAGTTTTGGCCTTTTCGGGAAAAGGACTGGACTTTATACCGGGAATTGTCATGGACAGTGCTTGCCAAAGCATGATAATATCCAAAAAAAAATGGAATTACCTAGAGCAAATCGGAATGCCCGATACCGTATATATTTTCGGTGGCGGCCATGTGGGATTGGCTCTGTCGCAGGTCTTTCGCTCGTTGGGTTTCAAAATCCGTATTTTCGACAACCGCAAGGAACTGAATACCCTGGAACAAAACCGGTTTGCCCATGAAAAGCAAGTGGTAGATTATCGAAAGGTAGAACATTTGGTGCCGGATGGGTTTAACGTGTATGCCATCATTGTTACTTTTGCCCACAAAAGCGATGAACAGGTACTCGAACAACTGCTTGGGAAAAAGATAAAATACCTCGGACTTATGGGCAGTGCAAAAAAAATTGAAACCATTTTCGGCCGTTTGCTTGAGAAAGGATTTACTCAGGAGCAGCTGGCACGGGTTCATGCCCCCATAGGGATTTCGATCAACAGTGAAACGCCTGCCGAAATTGCCATCAGCATTGCCGCGGAAGTTATTGCCGTCAAAAACGGAGCCGCGATGAAATCCGAAAACTGATTGATTCTGAAAAAACAGGCAATATCGCCGGGCCGTTTCGGAATTTGTCCGGGAAAACAGCCTGTGGATATTGCCTGAAAGGTGAAACGGTAAATATTTAATAATTAAAGGTTTCCACTTCGAAATAGGATTGCGGGTGTTGGCAAGCCGGGCACTTGTTGGGCGCTTTTTTGCCTTCGTGCAGGTAACCGCAGTTACGGCACTTCCAAACTACAACACCATCTTTTTCAAAGACTTTTCCTTCTTCGAGGTTTTTGTACAATTTCGAATAACGTGTTTCGTGTGCTTTTTCTACCCGGGCAATCATACGGAAAGCGGTGGCCACCTCTTTAAAACCTTCTTCTTCGGCTACCCGTGCAAATTCGGGATAAAGTTCCGTCCACTCTTCATTTTCGCCTTCGGCAGCAGCCTTCAGGTTTTGCAGGGTTGTGCCAATGATGCCGGCAGGATAAGTAGCGGTAATTTCCACCGGACCACCCTCGAGAAACTTGAAAAAGCGTTTGGCATGCGCTTTTTCGTTGATGGCTGTTTCTTCAAAAATAGCAGCAATTTGTTCCAGCCCTTCTTTTTTTGCCTGTTTGGCGAAATAGTCGTAACGCATACGGGCCTGTGATTCTCCTGCAAAAGCTTTCAGCAGGTTTTGTTCTGTTTTACTTCCTTTTAATGATTTCATGATGATATAATGATTTGTTATTGAAATTATTCCGTGTAAGGCTCAAAATCTTCTTTGGCAGCACCGCATACGGGGCATTCCCAGTCATCCGGCAAATCTTCAAAGGGAGTTCCGGGGGCAATGCCCGAGTCGGGATCACCCTCTGCGGGATCATAAATATGATCACAAACCGTACAAATCCATTTTTGTGCTTCGCTTTTTGCCGTTTCGGAAGGTGGCGGTGCAGGGCTTTCTTCCGGTGATGCTTTTATGTATGTCGGGGCATTCTTCGGGGATCGTCCGTTTCTGACTTTACGGTAATAATCATAAGTAAGCGGTATTTTGTCAGGGGCTATAAAGTCTCCATCCAGCACTTCACCGATAAAAAGCAAGTGGGTTCCCACATCCAGCGTTTTGACCACTTTACAGGTAAACCACGAAACGCATTCTTGTGTAACCACCGGAATTCCTTCCGCCGATTCGAAATGTTTCGTCTCTTCGAATTTATCCAAATCCTTACCGCTTTTGTAACCAAAGCGTCCCAAAATATCTTTGGACGCTTCCTGTTCCAATACCGATACGCTGAAATAACCACTGTCGGTAATTATTTGGGCAGTCAAATTATCTTTGTTGCAACTCACGGCCAGTTGTGAAGGTTCTGCCGTTACCTGAAAAGCCGTATTGGCTACATAGCCGTTTTTTTTCTCTCCCGACCGGGCACTGACAATGTAAAGTCCGTAGGAGAGGGTATAAAAAGTTTCTAAATTCATGTTCTAAAATTTTAATAAACCATTAATTTACCGTTCAAATGTAGACAATTAACCGTTATCAAAAACAGGAAAGTAACCAAAAAAACCTTAAAAAGACAAACCGGAATACATTTTCATAGATCCGGTTATTTCAAAAAATCAGGGGAAGAAAATTCGGGATGAGGATATTTGTAAAACCCCTCGCCACTGCTCATTCCCATTTTTCCTTTGTCAATAAATTGTTTTTTAATGGCTTCAGCCCGTTTCATTGGCCCCGGACGTCCTGATTTTTTTGCCATTAGGACCATAACATTGTACAAAGTTTGCATCCCCACCAGGTCCATAATGCCAAACGGTCCCGAACGGGCGCCGGTGCTGATCATCCAGGTTTTGTCAATGGTTTTGTAGTCGGCCACCCCGTTGAAATATAGGTCGGCGGCAGCGGCAAGGAAAGGAGAGAGCAAGGTGTTGATGACATAGCCGGGCTGTTCTTTTAATAACGGAACGGGAACCATGCCCATGCTTTTTGAGAAAGCCACCACTTCTTCGAAAATATGTGGATCGGTATCCGGATGGCCCATGATCTCAGCGATATTGGCTTCCCAAACCGGATTGGCAAAGTGCATGGCCAGAAACTTGTCCGGACGGCCGGTTTCGGCGGCAAACTGACTGGGCAACATGGTGGAAGAATTGGTGGTGAAAATGGTTTTTTCGGGGGCTACTTTGGCCAGTTTCCGGTAAAAATCTTTTTTTATTTCCAAAATTTCCGGTACCGATTCGCTGATAATATCGGCATCTTTTACCGCTTCCGCCATATCCGGCACATACGAAAGGAGGTTGAGTGCTTTTTTTGTCTCATCTTCCGATGCACCGCGGACTGCCCGGAAATAATCTGCAATTTCAATGTGTTTTTCTTTGGCCACATTTAGTGCTTTAAGGTCAATATCATATACGGTAACTTTTACACCGTGAAAGGCCGCTTGCCAGGCAATTTGCCTGCCCAATACGCCTGCGCCGAATACAGTTAAGTTCTTCATGTTTTTGTTTTTTTTAACAGCCGCAAGTTAAGGATTTGTTGGCTATGCAAACTGTCGGAATGATGAATCTTTTTGTTGTACTGCGGTGATTGTGGGATGAGTCAATGGGTTGCCGTATCCCTCCGGTGGCACTCGGCTGCTTTTTCTGCTCTTTCGTGTGAAAAATATTTTTAATTTTATAGTTTCAAAAAACGCTAAACCAAGGATATGCTGAAAAAGTACTTTTTTCTTTTTTTGATGGTTGTGGTGTCTTTTCAGGTAAGGGCACAGGTTTTTACGCAAGTTGCCACCGGTCTCCACGGTGTGATGGACCCCGTCATGGGATGGGTCGAGGTCAACAACCATCATTTTCCGGCTGCTTTTGTAGCCGGCGATTATTATATGAAAGACAAACAAGTTGTTATTTCGCAGTTGGCAACTGCCATAAAAGGGCACCGTTTTGGACTGACCACTTCCCCTTTTCCGGCACTTTACCGGGGCGATGCTGCTGTGGCAGACTATGATAAAGATGGCGACCAGGACATCGTGATGACAGGTTTAAACGCCTTTGGTCAGCCTATTATGCGGCTATACCGCAATGATGGACACGGACATTTTACGAGGATCCCGGCGGCTTTTACCCCGCTCTCGGATGGTTCCCTCCAGTGGGGCGATTATGACCATGATGGCGATTTGGATATCCTGGCTACAGGGAAACGTGCCGATAATAAGTTGGTTACCCTGATTTACCGTAACGATCATGGTGGATTTACTGAAGTCCCTGTCAATGTCCCGGGGGTGTATCACGGAGTGGCCCGTTGGGGTGACTATGACCATGATGGTGACCTGGATATCCTTATCACCGGCAACGACGGTACCGGTCCTTTTTCTGCCATTTATCAAAATGAAAAAAATAAATATTTTCTGTTAAAAATGTCCGTTGTTCCATTGCAAAACAGCGATGCTAGGTGGGCCGACCTGGATGGCGACGGCGATCTTGATTTCATCATCAGCGGGGAAGACCGATACGGTTTCCCTGATTGCCGTATTTATTCCAACGATCAAAACGGACATTTTGTCAATGTGCCGGTATCTATTCGTGCCCTGAAATCGTGTAGTATTGATTTGGCCGATTACGATCATGATGGTGACCCGGATATTGTTATGACCGGTGAATCCATGGAGCGTTCCTATACCGAAGTGTATGAAAACGAACTGGCTTTCGATTTTAAACGGATTCTTACCGGCATTCCCGGTGTGGCTTCCGGCAAAGCCATATGGGGCGATTTCGACCACGATGGCGATATGGATCTGCTGGTTTCGGGCATCACCGTCTGCTATGATTTTATTACAAGAATTTATCGTAACAACCTTAATCCGAAAATCGAAGCCAACCCGCAAGCGGAGGTCCGTGCCATCCCGACCTATCATCCCGGCCCGCTCTATTATTATGTTTTTGCTTCCTGTTATTGTGACCCCACCGGCGGGGATCATCCCCGGTATCATTTGTTCATTAGCAATATTCATAAAGAGAAAAAAGCTTACGATCTGAATTACAAATTCAATGATCTGCTTATGAAAGAGGTGCCAAGCTGGGGAAAAACCGACAGTGGACACCGGACTTCCAATGCTTTTCCGACTTTGCATCAGGCGCAAGCCTCACGACAGCAGGTGATTGAATCGTACAAGGCTTCAGGCTTTGAAGTGCATTTTCTGAACTGGTAAAATTTTTTTAACAAGAATCCGGTTTTCCGTTGCATATTGTCATCTTTTTTTTGTTGCCCATTTGCAAAATGATGAATCTTTTTACTTTTGTCCCCTGACAAACCATGAAAAAAAAGAGAAGTTTCTCCGATTATTTGTTGATTCTCAGCAGAAGGATTCCCGACAAGCAGCTGATGGTCGTTCTCAGTGTGGTGGTGGGTTTCCTTGCCGGAATGGTGGCGGTGATTATGAAAAACCTCGTCTTTATCATCAAACAGTTGCTTACCGGAGGATTTGAAATTGATTATTCCAATTATTTGTATGTGGTGTATCCTGCGGCCGGCTTGTTGCTTGTGATGCTCTTTATCAAATTTATTTTACGCCGTCCGGTGCGCGATGGGATTCCGAATGTGCTGTATTCTATTTCGCGGAACCACGGGTTCATTAAACCGCACAACACTTTTTCGTCCATTGTTACCAGTACCATTACCGTGGGGTTCGGCGGGTCGGTGGGGTTGGAAGGTCCTACGGTTGTAACGGGGGCCGCCATTGGTTCGGTGATAGCCAAAAAGCTGGGGCTCAACTATAAACAGGTAGTGGCGGTTTTGGGGTTTGCTTCGGCAGCCGCCATGTCGGCCATCTTTAAAGCCCCCATTGCCGCCATTGTTTTTGCCCTCGAGGTTATTCTTTTCGATATGACCATGAGCTCTTTGGTGCCGTTGTTGCTGGCTTCCATAGTGGCTGCCATTACATCGTATGCTTTTCTCGGACAAGATGTATTGTACCCTTTCCAGGTAGTTTACCGTTTTACACTTTCCGATACACTTTATTATTTCGGGCTGGGTATTTTTAGTGCCCTTGTTTCGGTATATTATATCAAAGGGTATGTGATCAGCGGTCGGATCTTTGATAAAATCCCGGGCTGGTTTACCAAGTTGATTGTGGGTGCTTCGCTGCTCGGGCTGTTGATTTTTCTTATGCCTGCGCTTTACGGCGAAGGTTACGAAGCCATTAATACGGCACTAAAAGGAAATCTCAGCTTTATTTTCGATAACAGCATATTTTATGGGCTGCATGGCAACGAAGGGATTGCCTTGGTTTTGTTGTTTGCCATTATCCTGCTAAAGGTGGTAGCTACTTCACTTACCTTCCGTGCCGGAGGGATCGGCGGCGTTTTTGCCCCCACACTTTTTATCGGAACCATGACCGGCCTGTTTTTTGCCAAAAGCATGAACTTTTTCGGTTTGGGCAGTTTACCCGTCAGTGATTTTGCCCTGGTAGGTATGGCCGGTTTATTGGCCGGGGTGGTGCATGCCCCGTTGACGGCCATTTTTCTCATTGCCGAAATTACGGGCGGTTATTCACTTATCTTTCCCATTATGATTGTGGCGACAACCTCTTACGGCTTAACCCGTATCCTATCGAACCGTTCCATTTATACCATTCAGCTTTCTAAACACGGCGACATGCTTACCCACCACAAAGACAAAGCCTTGCTGTCGATGATGAGTATCGAGAACCTTATTGAAACCAATTTCAAAACGGTTCATCCCGAAGGGACTCTGGGTGATTTGATTCAAGTGATTGCCGAATCCACAAGAAATATCTTTCCGGTGGTAGACGACGAAAACAACTTTTTCGGCATCATTGTCATGGACCAAATCAGACATCTTATGTTTCATCCGGAAATGTATGATAAGGTGACCATCCGCAGCTTGATGTTTCATCCCTCCACCATCGTCGAATTAAGTGATGATATGGAAACCGTGGCAGGGAAATTCCAGCATACGGGAAAATATAACCTCGTTGTCCTTGACAAAGGTAAATATGTCGGCTTTGTTTCACGAGCCAATGTATTTTCGCATTACCGGCAGCTTTTAAAGGAATTTTCGGAGGACTAATTCCGCTAACCTGCTGAAAAAGCTGTGAAGAGCCTTCGTTTTTTTAAAAAAATTCATGGAATTTATTTCAATAAAAACCGGAAAAATCCGTTACTTTTTCGGGTAGTGGAAAGATTATTCTTATTATATTTGCCCAACTGAAGGAAAAAGGAAAAAAACAGGC
>CAYYRE010000077.1:0-14146 GCA_964473895.1 uncultured Lentimicrobiaceae bacterium
AAAAATATTGTATCTTTGCCCCAACAACCAATAGGGGTGCCTTAATACACGGGCTGAGATCAAACCCTCTGAACCTGATGCGGGTAATGCCGCCGTAGGAAAGAGAAATTACACAACCCATTGTCAGGCTTTCCTCTGTTGATTTAATCACTTTTAAATCAATTGAGTTATGCGTAAAAACATGGTTATTTTCATTGCCTTCCTGCTTTTCCCCTGGATGGCAGAAGCACAGGTCACCCTGTCGGGCAGGGTGACCGGAAAAGACAACAACGAACCGTTGGCCGGAGCCAATGTGGTACTGGGCAACGCTTTTATGGCCACAGCCACCGACAGCAACGGAAACTTTTCATTCAACAAACTGAAACCGGGCGATTATACCCTGAAGGTAAGTTTTGTTGGTTTTGAAACCCGCACTTTGCCAGTGCATCTCGTAAAAAACAAACAGCTGAATATTTTGCTTCAACCGGTCAGCTACCTCAACGACGAAGTCATCATTTCAGCCACAAGGGTAAGTGCCGCTTCACCCACCACCCACGAAAACATCAGCGGAACCATTCTGCGTAAAAACAATACGGGACAGGACCTGCCCTATTTGTTACGCATGACGCCTTCCATGGTGGTCACTTCCGATGCCGGAGCCGGTGTGGGCTATACCGGTATGCGAATTCGCGGTGTGGATCTTACCGGCATTAACGTAACCCTCAACGGCGTACCGGTCAACGATCCCGAATCGCAGGGCGTTTGGTTTGTCGATTTGCCTGACATGGCCGCTTCGGTGGACAACATTCAAATACAACGCGGTGTGGGAACATCCGGCAACGGCTCTGCCGCCTTCGGTGCCAGCATCAACATTAAAACAGACCGTTTTGACCCCAACGCCTACGCTGCCATCAGCAGTATGGCCGGTTCATTCGGAACCCTTAAAAACAGCCTGATGTTGGGTACCGGATTGTTACACAAACACTGGCTTATCAATGCCCGCGTCTCTTATATCCGCTCCGACGGATACATCGACAGGGCTTCATCCAACCTGCGCTCCGGCTTTTTTTCGGCAGGTTATTACGGCAAAACCGATGTCTTTAAAGCCATTGTTATGCTTGGACATGAAAAGACTTATCAGGCATGGTACGGCGTTCCCAAAGACAGCCTGGCCACCAACAGAACTTATAACCCGGCCGGCGCCATGTACGATGCCAATGGAAAATTCCTCGGATATTACAAAGACCAAACCGATAACTATACCCAAAACTATTACCAATTACACTATGCCCATCAGTTTAACCAAAAACTGAACCTTGCTACGGCCCTGTTTCTCACACGGGGTTTCGGATATTACAACTCGTACAAAAACAACCAAAAGTTCTCGAAATATGGCATGAACGACACCATCATCGGCAACGATACCATTACACGGACGAACCTGATCCGTCAAAAATGGCTCGACAATTATTTCTACGGTTTTAATATTACCGGCAACTACAAATCGGCACGCAGCACCCTCTCCTTTGGCGGAGGATGGAACCATTACGATGGCGACCATTTCGGAAAAATCGTCTGGGCCCAGGTGGCCCGGTTGGGCGATGACGACAGGAACTGGTACTTCAACACCGGGTGGAAAACCGATGTGAATGTTTTTGCCAAATGGGACTATCGCATCAATGAACATTTTGGCATCATGGCCGATGCCCAATACCGCTACATCAACTATCGTATCAAGGGCACCCACGATGACCTGCGCGACCTTTCCCAGCAACATGAATTCAACTTTTTTAACCCGAAAGCCGGTCTTTCGTATGCCCTGAATCCCCACAACAGCTTCTACTTTTCTTTCGGTGTTTCACACCGTGAACCCAACCGCTCCGTTTACCGGGATGCCGACCCGGGACAGGACATCCGCAGCGAACGCCTCATCGATTACGAACTGGGATACAAACTCAACAGAAGAACCTTTTCGCTGAATGCCAATCTGTATTATATGGATTACAAAGACCAGCTGGTACTAACCGGAAAAATCAATAATGTGGGGGAAGCCATTATGACCAATGTACCGCAAAGTTACCGCGCAGGCATCGAAATTACCGGTTCATGGCAAATTGTACCGGCTTTGTTGTGGAAAGCCAATTTGAGCTTGAGTCGTAACAAAATAAAAGGTTTTACCGAGTATGTGGACAACTGGAACTACTGGGATGATCCGGCCCATGAGCCGTTGCAGTACGAAAAACATCTCGGCACCACCGACATCTCTTTTTCTCCGGATATCATTTCCGGAAGCATGCTTACCTGGACCGCTGCCAAAGACTTTCATATCACCTGGGTATCCAAATATGTGGGTCGACAATATATCGACAACACTTCCAGTAAAGAACGGAGCTTAAACCCGTATTGGGTCAATAATCTTCAACTGGATTACACATGGCATTTGCGGGGCATTCAATCGCTGGGATTTGTAGTGCACCTGAACAATATTTTCAACGAAATGTACGAAACCAATGCCTGGGTGTACCGCTATGTGTACAACGGAAAAGCGTATGAAATGAACGGTTATTTTCCGCAGGCGGGATTTAACTTTATGGCAGGTGTCCAACTGAAATTTTAGGTCGTTTGTTCCGGTCTTTCCTTAACATTCGAAAAATGGGAAAGACCGGAACGATCCGGCTACCGGTTGTTGAGTACTTCCCGGTAACGGGTTCCGTTGGGAGCATCCACCTCGCTTAAAATCCGGATCATGGTATTTTTCTCGGCAGGCGTAGCCTTTGTAAAGATGCTGATGATCTCGTTGCGTTTGGCATCCAACAACAGTTGCATATCATAAAGTCCCGGACGTTTGTTATAGACCTTTTGAAGCAAGGCAAGGGCGTTCAGGATGACTTTTCGCCCCTGATCCACATGGTCAGCCATTACATCCAACCCTTTGCGGTGGTACTGGTACAAAAAGGCACGTAAGGGCTCATAGGCTTTATTCAGATATTGTTCCACAAAATGATACCGGTTTTTCTCACTTTCGAAAGCCTGCCAGCCGGTATATCCCGAATTCTGAGCCGTCTGCACCACGGTCATGGCATGAGTATAAAAAACGGTACCTCCATCCGGGGCAAACGAATCGAAATAAATTCCCAGCATCATATAAGAATAAAAAGCAAGCAACGAAGTCAGGTTGTCCGAAAAAGTGTTGTCAGAGTAATTCATGGCTTGCGAAGGCTGGTATTTAAACCGTATGTTCTTATCTATCATATTGATCAACGGCGAACGGTAATCGGTGTGAAAAACAGGCCGTTGCATGATCAGGCTAAACGTACCCTTAAATTCATCGTTGGAAATAATCTGTGTGACGGTAAACAGCAAAGTGCATTCAATGCGTTCTTCAGGGCCAAAGTTGTAACCAGACCATTTCCGGTTGTTGATAAACTCGGTCATGGCCGTTTTCAAATCGCTCACCACACTGCGGTCGAAACCCTGTACCTGTTGCGTGTTAATCTGCACTTTGCAGTTAAACTCCTGGGCCGGCAACACCGGAGAAAGGAACACCAACAGCCAAAGCAACAAAACAAATTTTTTCATGGACTTAATCTCCCATGAGTTTTTGGACGGCAGCCAGAATATCTTCCGCCACAGCCTCTTTGGATTTCAAAGGAAAAGTCTCCGGAGGATGCTCCCGGGTAAGCAAAGTAATTTTGTTGGTATCTGTACCAAATCCTGCCCCCTGGTCTTTTAACGAATTCAGGACAATCATGTCCAGATTTTTCTTTTCTAATTTTTGACGGGCATGGTTCAGTTCATTTTCCGTTTCAAGGGCAAAACCGACCAGTATTTGGTTTTTCTTTTTCATTTCTCCGAGACCGGCCAAAATATCGCGGGTAGGCTTTAGCCGGATAACATCCGGTCCCCCGCTTTTTTTAATTTTCTCAGCGGCCGGTTCGGCAGGGGTAAAATCGGCAACGGCCGCTGCCATAACGGCAATGTCAGCCGTGGGAAAAAGTTCCCGGCAAGCCGTATCCATTTCGGCAGCAGTTTGTACCCGGGTTGTCCGGATGCCCGGAAAGACAGCATCTATGGCTGTGGGCCCCAGTACCAGCTCCACATCGGCCCCTTGCATGGCAAAAGCTCTGGCAATCGCCCACCCCATTTTACCAGAACTTCTGTTACCGATAAAACGGACCGGATCAATGGGTTCGTAAGTAGGTCCAGCCGAAACCATGACCTTTTTCCCTTGAAAAGGTTGTCCTTTTGAAAAATATCTTTCCAGCACACGGAAAAGTTCTTCCGGCTCTTTCATACGGCCTTTCCCTTTCAATCCGCTGGCCAATTCGCCTTCGGCAGGTTCAATATAATGGTAGCCCAATGCCTGCAGCTTCCGGATGTTTTGTTGCACCGTGGGATGTTGAAACATGTCCAAATCCATGGTAGGGGCAAAAAACAGCGGACACCGGGCAGAAAGCACAACCGTCAAAAGGTAATTATCGGCAATGCCGGCAGCCATTTTAGCCATGGTGTTGGCTGTTAACGGAGCCACTATCATGGCATCGGCCCACAGCCCCAAATCAACATGACTGTGCCAGCTGCCGTCTTCTTTCACAAAATAATCGGTAAAAACCGGCTGTTCCGAAACAACCGACAAGGTCAGGGGGGTTACAAATTCTTTGGCAAAAGGGGTCATGACAACCTTGACTTCCGCCCCCTCTTTTTTCAATAACCGGATGAGCAAAGGGATTTTATACGCAGCAATTCCCGCGGTAATACCAACAATGATTTTTTTTCCTTTCAGCATCCGGATATGGTTTGGCAAACCCGTTAAAAACCGGTGGCTTTTTCTTTGTGCGGGTTCCTGATGTAAATCTGTTCGTTTAAGAATTCATGAATGGCAAGCAATGTCGGTTTCGGCAACCGCTCATAATATTTGGCAATTTCAATCTGCTCCCTGTTTTCGAAAACCTCTTCCAGGTTGTCGTTGGCGGAGGCAAATTCCGAAATCTTTTTATCCAGTTCCTGTTTGAGTTCCTGTGCAATCTGATTGGCACGTTTTGAAAGTACCACCACCGTTTCATAAATATTCCCGGTCTGCTCATAAAATTTATCTTTATGACGTGTAACGGCAGTGGTTTCTGTTTTGATCTTTTTGTAGTCCATGTTCGTTTATTTTTTTAAAAATTGTTTTGCTTTTTCACTCAACGGTTTTAACTCCGGTAAATATTTGCTTTTCGGATAGAGAAACAACAGGTTGTTGTATGCCTCCACCATTTTCTCAAAGCGATCTTTTTGTTTTTCAACAATACTTTTGGCTGCGTAATCGTAATAAGCCTTGGCAATATAATACATGTACAGCTCTTTGCTGTCGCTGTCGGGATAATCGTTCAAAAGGTTTTTAAAAGAAGTGATGGCCGCCTGATAGCTTTCCATCCGGTAATACAAGTAAGCAATCTTGAAATCTTTAATCTCCAGTTTTTTATGGAGATTATCCATGAGCTGGGTGGCTTTTGCCACTTTCGGGCTGTTGGGATACCGGTTGATAAAAGACTGCAACTCCTGCAAAGCTTTATAAGTGTTCGTTTGATCCAGTTCCGGACGCGGCGATTCCAAATAGGTACAGTATGCCTGCAGGTATGCCGATTCCTCGGCATGTTGTCCTTTGGGATACATTTGTTGATACTGATGAAAATAATAACTGGCCAACTGATAATCCTTTAACTGAAAGTAACAGTTTGCCGTATAGTATGTTAGCTTCTCACCCTTTTCCGTACCCTGGTAAAATGTACGCAGCATATCAAAGAACTCCAACGCCTTTTTAAAATTACCACTCTCATAAAGATCCAGGCCCGTTTCGTACTTCAAGGTATTATCAGGGCTCTTTAAAATCTTTGAATAATTGTGACATCCGGTGCTAACTACAATTAAACCAGTAATTAACAAAAAAAAATAAGCCTTTTTTAGCATGCGGCAAAATTATAACATTTTATGGAAGTACAAAACGAAAAAACCGTGAAAATGGTATATCCCGGCAGGATTTTTTTCTGATGGCAAAAACTTGACTGAAAAAACAGCTCTCGCTGTGAACCCCACCTTCACCCTCCATGACCAACAAGGCCTTATATCCCTTTGACTAACCAGGAGAAGGATCGTCCGGTAAGAGATGCACCTGTTTCACTTGTTTCCTTATCTTTGCCTGCATTTTAAATTTTCAACCTTATGAAAAAATATACATCCGTTTTTGTGGCAGCCCTTTTTGCTTTTATGCTGGGTGCCTGCCATCAGGGACAAAAAAAAGAAAACAAAAAAGAAGCTATGACAAAAGCCATTGACCCGGCCAACATGGATCCATCCGTGAAACCGGGAGATAATTTTTATTTGTATGTGAACGGAGGCTGGATCAAAAGCCATCCCATTCCGCCCGAATACAGCCAATATGGTGCTTTTACCGTGTTGTACGAAAACAACCAAAAGGAGTTAAAAGCCCTTGTGGATGAAATTTCCAAGAAAAAGGATGTCAAGCCGGGCAGCATTGAACAAAAAATCCGTGATTTTTATAACAGCGGTATGGATACGACCGGCATCGAAAAACAGGGCATCAAACCCATTTTGCCCGAACTGAAAAAAATCGATGCCATTGCCAACCGCCAACAGGTACAAAAGGTGTTGGCCCATCTGCACACCATAGGCGTCCATCCGCTTTTTTATTTTTATGCCGGTGCCGATGAAAAAAACAGCAACATGGAAATTGCCAACCTCTACCAGGGCGGTTTGGGACTTCCTGATGTCTCCTATTACACCGAAGACACGCCTTCCAATAAAAAACTGAGGAATGAATATGTAAAACATGTCGCCAAAATGTTTGAACTGAAGGGTGATGCACCCGAAACAGCCACAAAAAAAGCAGAGGAAGTACTGGCACTCGAAACGCAACTGGCCAAAACTTCTTTCACCCGTCAGGAACGTCGAAGCCCGGAAAAGAATTACAATAAAATGCCGCTGGCACAATTACAAAAGCTGTCGAAGAACATCAACTGGAAAGCTTATTTCACCAATATCGGATTGAAAAATCCCGGCGAAATCAATGTGGGACA
The DNA here is from genome assembly GCA_964473895.1 of uncultured Lentimicrobiaceae bacterium. Taxonomy (GTDB): domain Bacteria; phylum Bacteroidota; class Bacteroidia; order Bacteroidales; family F082; genus Sulfidibacterium. The sequence goes on from CAYYRE010000077.1 coordinate 7,056, forward strand.
GCCCCGTTTCTTTTCCGGCATCAGCAAAATCATGCAGGAAACCCCGGTAAATGTGTGGAAAGCCTACCTGGAATGGAACGTGCTGAGCGATGCAGCTCCCTACCTCAGCAAAGCTTTTGTGCAGGAAAACTTTAACTTTTACGGCAAAGTAATGTCGGGGCAGGAAAAAATGCGCCCTCGCTGGAAACGCGTCATGGGGGCTACCTCCAGGAGCCTCGGCGAAGCCCTCGGACAACTGTATGTGGCCAAATATTTCCCACCCGAATCAAAAGAAAGAATGGTGAAGCTGGTCGACAACCTGAAACTGGCTTTTGCCGATCGTATCCGTAAACTGGACTGGATGAGCGATACCACCAAAAAGAAAGCCATTGAAAAACTAAAAGCCATCACTGTAAAAGTGGGCTATCCCGATAAATGGCGTGATTATTCAAAACTGGAAGTGGTGCCGGACAACTATTTCCAAAACATTATGAATGCCAGCAAGTTCTCTTTCGAATACAACCTGAACAAAGTGGGTAAACCGGTGGACAAAACCGAATGGGGCATGACACCGCAAACTGTTAACGCCTATTACAATCCTTCGAACAACGAAATTGTTTTTCCGGCAGGTATCCTGCAACCGCCTTTCTTTAACAAAGATGCCGATGATGCCGTCAACTACGGCGCCATTGGCGTGGTGATCGGACACGAAATGACCCACGGTTTTGATGACCAGGGACGGAAATACGACAAAGACGGCAATATGAACAATTGGTGGACAGCTGCCGACGCCAAACGTTTCAAAGCAAAAACCGAAAAGCTGGCCAAACTCTATGACCATTATACTATTTTGGATTCGTTACACATCAACGGACAAATGACCATGGGTGAAAATATAGCCGACCTGGGCGGGCTGAACATTTCGTATGATGCTTACCAAAGGGCATTGAACGGAAAAACTCCCAAACCCATCGATGGTTTTACCGGAACCCAACGCTTTTTTATGGCTTATGCCCAAGTGTGGCGACAGAATATCCGCCCCCAGGAACTGGCCAAAAGACTCAAAACCGATGTACACAGCCCGGGGGAAGCCAGGGTAAATATCCCGCCTTTCAACCTGGATGCTTTCATCAAGGCTTTTGACATCAAACCGGGAGACAAACTCTTTATTCCTAAAAAAGACCGGGCTTACATTTGGTAAGCCTCGTTTCAACAGGATTTTCAGCCGGCGGGTACGTTGTACCCGCCGGCTTTTTTCATCGCCGTCAAGGCTTCCCCAAAAAAAGACCTTGACCTGTGCGACAGGAATTTATTATTTTTGCCTCATGAAAAACTTTTCAAAATGGCTGCTTAAAATAATGGGCTGGAAAATGGAAGGAACACCTCCTTCCGGTCATAAAAAACTATTGATTGTTGAAGCCCCGCACACCTCCAATTGGGATTACCTCATTGGTATGTTACTCATTACTTCGGTGGGCATCAAAGTAAATGTTATCATCAAAAAAGAACTCTTTTTCTGGCCGCTGGGCCCCTTGTTGCGATGGATTGGCGGTATCCCCATCGACCGTACCGGCAACTTGAGCAAAGTAGATGCCCTGGCCAAACTCTTTGAAGAAAAAGAAACCCTTAACCTCGCCATTACCCCCGAAGGTACCCGGTCGTTAAACAGAAAATGGAAAAAAGGATACTACTTTATTGCCGTAAAAGCAGGTGTTCCTATTTTCCTGACCGCCATCGATTACAAAAAAAAGGCAGGCATTCTCGGCCCTGTTTTCTATCCTTCGGGCAATTACGAAGAAGACCTGAAAAAGATTGAAGATTTTTACAAAGGCATCACGCCGAAATTTCCTGAAAAATTTAATCTGAGTCCGCAATATCTCCAACAACAAAACAAGGACAAGAACCAGGATATTTCCTAATTTTGCGCTCTTCAAGAAAGAAACATGCAGAAGGCCGCCAAATTTATTCTTTGCCAATTACTGGGATGGGAAATCTCAGGGAAAATTCCCGATAGCATAAAAAAGGCCGTCATCATTGTTGCCCCGCATACTTCTTTGTGGGATTTCGTGTATGGTCGCCTGGCTTTTTGGGTGCTTGGTATCGATGTCCGGTTTTTGATCAACGATAAATACTTTTTTTGGCCTTTGGGTGGGCTGCTCAAAGCCTTGGGTGGACAACCGGTAATACAAACCCGCCCCACCAAATTACTGCTTGAAATTTTTAACCATTTTAAAAACAGTGACTCCTATTTCCTTGTTATTACTCCTGAAGGAACTCGGCAAAAAGTTTCTAAATGGAAAAAAGGATTTTACCAGATTGCAATAGAGAACAAGGTTCCTATCGTCATGGCCTTTATTGATTACCAACGTAAAAAAGGAGGAGTGGGACCGCTGTTATACCCCACAGGAAACTACGACAAAGATATTCAACAAATCGAAAACTTTTACCGGCAGTTTCACGCTAAACATCCCGAACGGTATAACCTGAGCGAATTGAATTTGAAAAAAGCACAGTAATCTATGAAAAGGAATATAAAAAACATACTGCAATCTTTTGGACGGCAATGGGGCCTTTCGGTGCTTTTACTATTAGGCCTATCCGTATCAGGACAGGTGCGCAAAGTTTCGTACCGCGCCGTTGAGGTGCAGGGCAAACCGCCTGTTATCAACGGACAACTGAACGACAAAGCCTGGAAAGCAGCAAAATGGGACAGCGATTTTACCCAGTTTGAACCTTACAACCTGGCTCCCCCCACACAGAAAACAGCTTTTAAAGTATTATACGACAACAACAACCTGTATGTAGCTATAAGGTGCTACGATACGGATCCGGCCAAAATCGAAAGAATCCTTTCGCGCCGCGACAAAACGGATGGCGACTGGGTGGGCGTGGGCATCGACAGCTATCATGACAAACTCACCGGATTTGTTTTTTCGGCCAATGCCGTCGGGGTAAAATGGGATGGGAAATTCACCAATGATGACCAGATCGATCCAACGTGGGACCCGGTTTGGTACGTAAAAACCTCCATTGACTCGTCAGGCTGGATAGCCGAAATGCGCATTCCCCTGTCGCAACTGCGCTTTGCCAAAACGCAAAACCACGTTTGGGGATTTCAGGTCATCCGCAAGATTTACCGTAACCAGGAAATGGACATCTGGTCACCACAATCCAAATCGGAATCGGGATGGGTAAGTCATTGGGGCGAACTCACCGGTATCGACAACATTCATCCCAAAAAAGAGGTGGCCCTGACACCCTATGCTCTTGGAAAAATCACAACCGCCGAAAAAGAACCCGGAAACCCTTTTGCCACAGGGGTAACTCCGGGTTATTCCGTAGGACTGGATGGAAAAATTGCCGTTACCAACGACCTGACACTCAACTTCACTGTCAATCCGGATTTCGGACAAGTGGAAGCCGACCCTTCCACGGTGAACCTTTCGGCTTTTGAAACTTATTTTACCGAGCGAAGGCCTTTCTTTGTAGAAGAAAGCAATATTTTCAACTTTCCACTCTCAACAGGCGGCGGCCGTTTCAGTCGTGAAAACCTTTTTTATTCGCGGCGTATCGGACGCTCACCGCACAACTACCCCGACATCTCTTCCGGAGAATACGCCAAAGTACCCAAAGCCACCCGGATTCTCGGTGCCATGAAACTTTCCGGAAAAACACAAAAAGGCTGGTCCATCGGCGTTATGGAAAGCCTGACCAACAACACAAAAGCAACCATCGACAGTGCCGGTGTCCGCAGCAAACAAACCATCGAACCGCTCACCAATTATTTTAATGCCCGCGTACAAAAAGACATCCGTAAAGGCAAAACCATTATTGGCGGGATGGTGACAGCCACCAACCGTTTTATCAAAGACAGCAGCCTTATGTACCTGCCCAATGCCGCTTATACCGGAGGCATCGACTTTCAAACCTACTGGAAAGACAAAACCTACCGGGTGAGTGCCAAAGCCATTGCCAGCAGCCTTTCGGGAAGTACCGAAGCCATCACCTGGGAACAGGAGTCCTCGAGACGCTATTATCAAAAACCCGACGGAACACGCCGGCTCGATACCACACTGCGCTTATTACAAGGCACCGGTGCCAGTGCCGAGTTTGCCAAAATCAGCGGCCATTGGCAATTCGGTACCCGGGCCAACATGTTAAGCCCCGGGCTGGAACTGAACGACCAGGGATACATGCGCATCGCCGATTTTATTCTGCAATCTTCCTGGGTAAACTATACCCGCTGGGAACCTTTTAGCATTTTCCGCAGCATGAACGTAAACGCAGGCCAGTGGAGCAGTTATGATTTTAAAGGCAGAAGCACCTCGGCAGGAATCCGTGCCGGTTTTAATGTACAATTTAAAAACTACTGGAACCTCAGCCTTTTTACTCGACGGTCGTTTTACAACCTGGACCGCCACGAGTTACGTGGTGGCCCCTCTATCTTATTGCCCGGAGGATATAACTTTAACATCGGCATCAGTACCGACGGGCGTAAAAAGTTTTCTTCCGGAATCAATACGGGTTTCGGTATTGGAGATAAAAACTACAGCTTTTCGAAAAACATTGGACTATGGTTATCCTACCGCCCCATACCGGCACTGAAACTCACGCTGAACCCTTCCTTTTCCAACTCCAGAAAAGATTTTAAATATGTTGAAAATACCGAATGCAACGGCCAAACACTTTACCTGGTTTCGTCCATTGAGCAAACCGTTTTTTCGGCCAGCTTGCGGGTAAACTTTTCGTTCACCCCGGACCTTTCGCTGGAATACTGGGGACAACCCTTTCTGTTTTCCGGAAACTATTCGGACTTCAAAAAAGTAACCCGGCCCGATCAAAAAGATTTTGAAAGCCAATTTCACAAATATACCCCTGCAGAAATCCGTTACGATGAAACGGATAACAAATACCTCGTGGATGATAACGGTGATGGAAAAACGGATTTTACGTTTGGTAATCCGGACTTCAGTTTTATGGAATTCCGCTCTAACATGGTACTGCGCTGGGAATTTGTTCCGGGCTCCACTTTCTTTTTTGTTTGGTCACAACAACGTAACGATGGAAACAGCAGTGGGAACTTCGATTTCGAAAACGGGTTCAGACAACTCACTCAGGCACACCCCACCAATGTTTTTCTGCTGAAATTTTCATACCGGTTCAGTATGTAAAACCGGAAAACAAACAATAAACAGAAAACCCTGCGTTTATCTCAAGACCCAAAAACGAACACAAACCATTATGACAGTCGTACTTAAAGAAGTTAAAAATAAAAAACAAAAAAAGGATTTTGTCCTTTTGCCTTTCCGTATTTACCGTGGCAATGCCTATTGGGTACCCCCCCTGATTACCGATGAACTGAAAATGATGGATCCCAAACACAACCCGGCCATGCGCTATTGCGACAGCAAGTTTTGGGTTGCTTACAGGGATGGGAAACCGGTGGGTCGTATTGCTGCCATTATCAACCGGAAATACAATGAAAAAACCGGTAAACAGTTAGGGCGTTTTTCCAGGCTGGAATTTTTTGACGACAAAGAAGTATTTAAAATACTCATGGATACCGCCGTTTCCTGGCTGAAAGAAAAAGGGATAACCACCCTGCACGGCCCGCTTGGATTTACCAACCTGGATAACCAGGGCCTTCTCATCGAAGGATTCGACCATTTACCTTCCGTGGCATCGGTATATCATCTTCCCTACTATCGAAAACACATTGAAGATTACGGATTTAGCAAGGAAATTGATTGGGTGGAGTTCCGGCTGAACATAGGCCCCAAAGCCATCGAGAAAGCAAACCGCGGTGCTGCAATCATCAAAAAAAGATATGGTTTCGAAGTCATCCGGTTTCACAAAAAAGAAGAAGTCCTACCCTACGGGAAAAAACTTTTTGAAATATTGAACGAGGCTTTCGACCGGCTTCCTTTTGTGGTGCCGTTTGACGAACAGATGGCAGAAGCCTATAAAAAAAAGTATTTGAAAGCCGTGAATCCGGAATATGTTTTTTTTGTTAAAAAAGAAAACGAAATCATTGGGTTTATCATGGGAGTGCCATCACTGTCGGAAGCCATGCAAAAAGCCAACGGAAGACTTTTCCCTTTTGGAATATTTCATATCCTGAAAGCCATCCGGCATCCCCGTGAGGTAATTGATTTTTACCTTGCAGGGGTAAAACCAGCCTACGAACACACAGGTGCTGCCGTTATTCTTTACGCCGAAATGCAAAATCAAATGCTGAAAGACGGGCTGTCGATCATTGAAACTACCGGGGAGTTTGAAACCAACCGGCATGCCATCTCCAACTGGAAAAACTTCGACCACATTCAACACAAACGCAGACGCTGTTTTATCAAAGAAATCTAAAAAGTTTATCTTTGTATTTTCAACTTTAAATTTGAAATCCGTCCCATGAAGTACAACAGAATCCTTCTGAAATTAAGCGGCGAAGCCCTGATGGGAAGCCTGCCATACGGTATTGATCCGAATACACTTTCCGCCTATTGCCAAGATATTGTTTCGGTGGTCGACCGGGGAATACAAACAGCCATTGTGATGGGCGGAGGAAATATCTTTCGCGGCATGCAAGGGGCCGCCCAAGGCTTTGACAGACAACAAGGTGATTATATGGGCATGCTGGCTACGGTCATTAATTCCATGGCCCTGCAAGCCGAATTGGAGAAACAAGGACTAAAAGCCAAACTCCTCTCCGGTTTTGCCATTGATCCCATTGCTGAAAAAACCAGCGGAAGGAAAGCCATGGACTATCTTGAACAAGGATTTGTGGTCATTATCGCCGGTGGGACGGGTAATCCTTTTTTCACCACCGACTCTGCCGCCGCCCTGCGGGCCGTCGAAATCCATGCCGATGTCCTGCTCAAAGGCACCCGTGTGGACGGCATCTATTCGGCTGATCCCGAAAAAGACCCCACAGCCGTAAAATATGACAGCCTGACTTTTGATGAAGCCTACAACAAAAACCTGAAAGTCATGGACATGACGGCTTTTACCCTTTGCAAAGAAAACGACCTGCCCATTCTGGTCTTCGACATGAACCAATCCGGAAACTTGGAAAAAGTCGTCAGCGGTGAAAAAATAGGGACGCTGGTACATTC
>CAYYRE010000078.1:0-14131 GCA_964473895.1 uncultured Lentimicrobiaceae bacterium
TTTGATATCATATCCCGGTAAGCAAATTTTATGGCCATAACGCTTATGATTCAATGCACGGCTCACAGTACACAATTCACCCCTCATGATGCACCACTTCCCAATCTTTTTCCAGTTTTCCCGTATTCACAGCCATCTGAATGGTTTTCACCGCTCTTTTGACCACCGGCGGGTCAATCATTTTGGAGCCCAGCGACACCACGCCCAGCCCTTTGGCTTCGGCTTCTTTAAAAGCCCGATAGATTTTTTGGGCCTTTTCAATTTCCGCCGCATCAGGGGCAAAATTTTCATGGATCACTTTGATTTGGCGCGGATGAATGCAACCCATCCCGTCAAAGCCGAGCGCTTTCGACCTTTTTACATTTTCGGCCAGTGCTTCCATATCCGACACATCGGAAAATACCGAATCGATGGGTTGGATACCGGCTGCCCTTGCCGCGTTGACAACCATGGAACGGGCAAAAAACGATTCGCTCCCCTCGTTGGTACGCCGTGTACCGAGATCGGCGGTATAATCCTCAAGACCAATGGCTATGGCGGCTACTTGTGGATGGGCAGCAGCAATGGCGTAAGCGTTCATAACCCCTTTGGCACTTTCGATGATGGGCATAAACCACACCGGATGTTTCATTTGGTGTTCACTGAGCAAAATATCAGTTTTTTCAACTACACGGAGGACATCGGAAGCTTCTTCGCACTTGGGAATGAGGATCATGTTAACGTAATGCGGCACCACAAACTCCAGGTCTTTCAACCCTCTTTCCCCCTGGTTAATCCGCACCATACGTTCCGCTCCGTAAAAACGGAGACTGCGCAAGGCATTCCGTACCAAGTAGCGTGCTTCGGTTTTTTTTGCAGGCGCCACAGCATCCTCCAAATCAAGTATGAGCCCGTTAGGACCATGGATTCCGGCATTGAGCATGAGCTTGGGCGAGTTGCCCGGCAAATACAACCGTGAAAAACGAAAAGCATCCTTGGAGGTGGCTGTCCGGTTTTCTTCCAACTGAGGCAAAAGAAAATCTTTTCCGGTTTCAAAGACCTGTTGAATGGCTGCTTCCAAACGGGCTGCCAGCACAAAATCCACCGCACCGGCATCTTCAATTTCCACTTCAGCATGTGCTATCTCAAAATGGTGAAAAATCTTTTGGGTGAGCGCAGTGATCTGACGTCCGAAAAGCGTTTTCACCTTGCTTTTCAAAGATATTTTAAGCCCTCCGCTTTGGGCGGGGGTTACGGATACCCATACGTCGGAGCGGATTCCCGGACCTTTGTTTCCGGCAGTTCCTGTTTTCTTCATAACGCATTTTTTAAAGTTCAAAGATACATTCTGTTTTTTGATTATCCCCCTGTGGCACTGAAATAATTTGATAAAAACCGGTAAAAAAAATACTGTTCTTGTTTTCACTCCACCTTTTCATTATCTTTGTAAAGATGGATCGATTCGATATAAAAAACCGCAGTAAGCTTTACCCTTTGCAGTAAGCTGACAAAAACCATTGCACATGAGTCAAAAGAAAACCGCCGGCAAGCAAATAAACCCACGCCTTCCGGCAGAAGAATACCGGAAATTGTACGAACAGGAAAAAATCAAAAACAAAAATCTTTTAAAGTCGCTGTTTTACGAGTACAAAACCATTGTGCTCATGACCACTCCGGACGGGGCCATTGTGGATGCCAATGAGGCTGCTGTGAATTTTTATGGGTACCCAAAAAATGTTTTGGTTAAGAAAAATCTACGGGACCTGGATATTTTTCCTGCCGGAAAGGTTTCGGAAGCTTTAAGGCTGGCCATAAGCAACCGCCAACAGTATTTTATTACACGACACCGTTTGGCCGATGGCAGCATCAGGGATGTGGAATTATACAGCGGCATGTTAACCGTAGAAGGGGAAAAAAGGCTTTTTGCCACTGTTTTCGACATTACGGAACGTAAACAATCGCGCAGGAAGCTGAAAGCAAGTCTGGAGAAATACCGCATGGCTTTTGAGGTTTCACCGGATGTAGTCACCATGAGCCGGGTCAGTGACGGTAAATATCTCGAAATCAATGCGCGTTATACGGAAGTTTCGGGATATGCCAAAGAGGAGGTCATTGGCAAAACAACCATCGAGTTAGGGATATGGGTCCAGCCGGAAGACCGGGAGAAATTCATCAAGGAACTGACAAAAACCGGCTCCCTGTATCATTATCCTGCCCGGTTCAGGAGAAAAAACGGAGAAATTTTTCACGCATTGATATCGGCACATCTTATAAAATTGGACGGCGAGGATTATTTGTTCACATATACCCGTGATGTGGAAGACAATGTCCGGACAAGGGAAGCCTTGGAGCAAAGCGAACTGAAATTCAGACAATCGTTTAACATCTCTCCGTTTGCCATTGCCATTACCAACCTGCAAACCGGCTGTTACGAAGAGGTCAACGAAGTCTTTTTGGAAGAAACCGGATACCATCGCGACGAAATTATCGGAAAAACAGCCGAAGAGCTCCATTTCTGGGTTGATTACAGCCAGCGCAAGGCCTTTCTTGAGGAGGTATTGAAAAAGAATTACGTAAAAGACGTCCCTGTTTTGTTGCGCATGAAAAACGGTGATAAAATACAAGCGTTGGTATCATCGAGTGTTATCCATTTAAACGGGGTGCCCCATTTGCTTTCCATCAGCCGGAACATCCAAGATTACCAGCAGGCATTGCATGATTTACACAAAAGCGAAGTGCGGTACAAAACCCTTTTTAACCTTTCCCCTGCCGGGATCATGGTCATCGATGAAACAGGCACCATTCTGGAGGCCAATCCCTCTTTTTGCCGGTTGCTTTCCTTCAGTCCCGAAGAAATTGTCGGTAAAAAAGTGTGGGAAGCCCTTTATCCGGTTGCCGAGATACAAAAAGAAACCGTATTGCGGGATATCCGGAAAATTCTGAACAGCAGCCAAGCTGTTGAAAAGGAAGTTATTAATTACGACAAAGAGGGTCTTCCGGTGTATATGAAACTTTACGAAAAGGCTTTTGAGTGGAGCAATACGGACAAAGCCATTCTTTCCATATCGCTGGATATTACCAAAGAAAAAACCATCAGCGAAGAACTCGCCCATCAGGCCGAACGGCTCAAAGAAGCACAGCAAATCGGCCGGCTGGGAAGCTGGGAACTGATGTGGAAAAACAGAAAACTTTCCTGGTCCGAAGGATTATACCGTATCCTCGAATTAGACACTTCCGTAAAGCCTGATTACGGTGCTTTTCAGAAAAGAATCCATCCGGAAGATGTGCAGGAAGCCCGTAAAATCCTCAAAGAGTCCATCAGGGATAAGAAATCCTTTAAATACATTCACCGGCTTTTGCTCGATAACGGAAAAATAAAGTGGGTTATTGAGCGGGGAAAAAGTTTTTACGACGACCAGGGCAATGTCATCCGTACCCACGGCACGGTACAGGACATTACCCGGTTAAAGGAAACGGAAGACCAGTTAAAAAACCTCAACGAAAAACTGGAGGACAAAGTGCGTGACCGGACGGCCAAACTGAAACGTAAACAACAGGATTTGTCGCGGTTGCTGAATGACATGCAACAGGTGCAACAGGAATTGCGCCGTTCCAACACGGCACTGCAAAACCTGAACAAGGAGCTGGAAGCCTTTTCCTACTCGGTTTCACACGACCTGAAAGCGCCTGTACGCGCCATCCGCGGATTTACCGACATCCTGAAAGAAGACCATTATGATAAACTGAACGAGGAAGGAAAAATTTTGCTGGATGACATAATAAACGAAACATACCGGATGACCGAAATCATAGAAGCTTTGTTACAACTGTCGCGAACCGGAAGAAAAACGTTGAAATATGATGTATTTGAGATGGAACCCCTGGTACAATCTGTTTTTACGGAGCAAAAGAAACATTTTCAGTTGCCCCATGCCCGTTTGAAGCTGGGTGCTATCCCACCGGTAACAGCCGATTACAGCCTGATAAAACAACTTATGAGTAACTTGCTGGCCAATGCCTTGAAATACGCCTCGAAAGAGGCGTCCCCATTGGTGGAGTTTGGATTTTATCCGCATGAAGAAAGCGGTCATCCTGTTTTCTTTGTCAAAGACAATGGTGTGGGATTCGATGCTTCCCTTTCGGAAAAAATGTTCAATGCTTTTACCCGTTTGCATTCACGGAAAGAGTTTGACGGAACCGGTATCGGACTGGCCATTGCCAAACGCATCGTTTCGCGCCACGGAGGCGAAATATGGGCCCGGGGCGAAAAGGGCAAAGGAGCCACCTTTTATTTTACATTACCCGGCCCAAAAAATATAGAGCCATGAAAACCAATCTGAAAATTTTGCTGCTTGAGGACAACGCCTCCGATGTCAAATTGTTGGACAGGGCTTTGTCGAAAAATTTTGAACACTATCAGCTGAAAGTGATTGAAACACGGGAAGAATATCTTGCCGAGCTCAAAAAAGAGTACGACATTGTTATTTCCGATTATGCATTACCTGCCTTTGATGGCATGGAAGCGTTGAAAATAAGGAACCGGCAACGTCCTTTCCTGCCTTTTATTATAACCACGGGCTCCACCAACGAACCCACTGCCGTGCAATGCATGAAAGAAGGGGCCGATGATTACATTATCAAAGAACACATTACCCGTATCGGCGAAGCGGTCAAAAGGGCCATAGCCCTCAAAAAATCGGAACAGGAAAAACAAACGGCCTTTCGAACGGTACAGCACCTGAACCGGATTTTAAAAGCCATCCGCAACATCAACCAGCTCATCACCCGTGTGCAAAACGAAAGCGAATTGATACAACAGGCCTGCGATATGTTTACAGCCGAACAGAGCTACCGCGCTGCCTGGATAGCCTTGTTGGACGAAAAAGGAAAGTTGGGCCGTTACAATGCTTTTTCAGGATTCAGTGAAAAAGATTTTCAACCCATGACTGGTTTTCTCGCCAAAGGAAACCGGCCCGTTTGTTTCCAAATGGCTGAAAAATCCAAAACACCCGTTCATATCCGGCACAATGAGAACATCTTGAAAAACTGCCCCATAGGGAAGCTGTTTATTTCTTCTTCGGCTTTGTGCCGTTCTTTGACATATCAAAATAAGAAATTGGGCTTTATTACGGTAAGCATACCGGATGATGTGGAACTAAACGATGAAGAAAAAGAACTTTTTAGTGAAGTGACCAATGATTTGGCCTATGCGCTTTTTAACATTCAGGTGGAAAAAGAAAACCGCGAGGCGGCTTTACGACAAAAGGTATTGTTTGATATTGCCCACGCCGCTGTGGCGGAAGAGGAACCGGATACTTTTCTTTCAAGGGTTTTTGACATCATAAAAAAAGTCATGAACTTTCACCACGGTTATGTGGCACTACATGATCCCAAACGGCACGTTTACACCTTCCCCATACAATACAAGACAGTGAGTTTCGGCGGAAAAGAATTACCCGATTCGCGGAAAGGGATCATCGAATATGTACGCCGAAAGCAAAAGCCGGTATTACTCACTGCCCCCAAATTACAAAAAATGGTACGGGAAGGAAGAGTGGAACAGATAGGCCCCATCCATGCCCTGTGGATGGGCATCCCGTTGTATAACAAAAACCGGTTTATCGGGGTTATGGCCTTTATGAACAATGATGACCCGGCCGCTTTTTCGCAGAAAGACCGTGATTTATTACATTTTATTTCCCAGCAGCTGGCGCTTTTTATTGAAAGAAAAGAAGCTGTTATTCAGTTAAAAGCCAGCAACGAACGGTACAAAAACCTGATGGTGCAAGCCAGCGATGCCATTATTCTGTGTAACCGTGAAGGCGATGTGGTGGAGGTTAACGAAAAAGCCTGTGAAAGCCTTGGATATACCGAAGAGGCATTGTTGCGTATGAAGGCTTTTGATTTGGTCCCCGAACGGTTGGCAAAAATCCAAAAAGCACAATATTGGGATCATTTTTCTTTGAACGATACGGTGGAATTCGAAACGGTATTTTTACGCAAAGACCAAACGGAATTTCCGGTGGAAATCACCTCGGGTATTGTCCGCATAGGTGATGAAGAAATGGTACTGAGTATTGCCCGCGACATCACCGCCCGTAAAAAGGCGGAAGAAAAAATCCGGCAACTCACCCTCGGCGTGGAACAAAGTCCGGCTTCCATTGTAATTACCGACCTGGAAGGGAAAATCCAATATGTAAACAAAAAGTTTACGGAGGTCAGCGGTTATTCCCGCCAAGAGGTGTTAGGGCAAAACCCGCGCATACTGAAATCGGGTAAAATGCCCGACCGCCTTTACAAAGAATTATGGGATACTGTTTCATCGGGAAAAGAGTGGCGTGGCGAAATGATCAACCGCCGCAAAGACCAAACACTGTATTGGGAACTGGTGAGTATTTCGCCGGTAAAAGACGATGAAGGGAAAATAACACACTACATTGCCGTAAAGGAAGACATTACGGAACGCAAAGAAATGGAAGCCGAATTGCGCAAAGCCAAGCAAAAAGCAGAAGAAAGCAACCGGCTCAAGAGCGAATTTCTGGCCAACATGTCCCATGAAATACGCACCCCCATGAACGGCATCATCGGCTTTGCTTCGTTACTGGAAGATGAGGAACTCCCGGCGGAAACAAGACGTAATTATGTACAAATCATTCAAAACAGCACCCGCCAACTGCTGAAAATCATTGACGAAATCCTGGAGGTATCCAAATTACAAACCCATCAAGTGGAAAAAGTGGTCGGCGAGGCAAACATCAACGAAATGTTGCTGGGATGTTTCTCGGAGTTGGACCAGTTGGCCAAAAGTAAAAACATTGCCCTCTACCTGAAAAAAGGATTGCCCGACGATGCCGCGGTGGTACGTTTGGATAAAAGTAAAATACATAAAATTCTGCACAACCTGCTGGAAAATGCATTGAAGTTTACCCAAGAAGGTTATGTAGAGCTGGGGTATACTTTAAAAGGGGGAAACCTGGAATTTTATGTAAAAGATACCGGCATAGGGATCAGCCCTGAGGCACAGGAACTAATTTTTGAAACTTTTTCGCAGGAAGACAAAGGGCTTTCGCGTATATCCGAAGGGCTGGGACTGGGTTTGTCCATTGTCAAAGGCAATGTGGATTTGCTGGGAGGAACCATCAGGGTAACCTCCGAAAAAGGCAAAGGTTCCGTATTCTTTGTGGAAATCCCTTACGAACCGGTTCATGCCGGGTTAAAGTTACCGAAAGAAAAAACGGACGGAGGAAAAAAGCCTTTGTCCATCCTTGTGGTAGAAGATGAAGAGGTAAATTACCAATATTTGGAAATCCTGTTAAAAAAATATCAACAGGATATTCATGTATGGCATGCCGTTTCGGGCCGCGAAGCGGTGGATGTTTGTTCACATCACCCCGAAATCAAATTGGTTTTGATGGATTTGAAGTTACCGGGTATGGACGGGTTGGAGGCAACCCGCCAAATCAAAGCCCGGCATCCCGAACAGGTGGTGATTGCCCAAACGGCCTATACGGCCCTCGAAAACCAGGAAGAGGCCAAAAAAGCCGGATGTAATGCCTTTTTGCGTAAACCAACGCGAAAAGCCGATCTTTTCAGAATACTGGACAAGTACCTGAAAAACAAAGACAAATAAGAATATGGACTTTTTGGGCCCAGCACATAAGAAGTTTATATCTATTTGGAGAACTTTATCGGGAAGTTACCTTCCGGTCGCTCTCCTCTTTTGAGAGAAAGTGGTTAAAACACCCTTTTCGGGAACAAATTCTGATAAAGCCTCCCCCTTCCAACGCCATTTCGGCCATGGGGGCTCCACAAACCTGACAAATCTCTTTGGTTAGAATTTCTTTGTGACAATGGGGACAACACATTTCTACAATTTCATTGTCTTCTATGGGAATGTCTTTTTGGTGCTCGAAACATTCGTAAGCCGAACACAAATGCAATTTCCCTTTTTTGTTGTTTTCGGTACGGATGTTCAGACGTACGCTGGGCAGCCCTTTGATTTTTACTTCATGATCCATAAGCGAACGGTGGCAATGGGGACAAACCACCCGGAGTATGACCTGGTTTTCCATCTTACAGAAATTTTAAATTCTTGGGTTATCGGTTGTGCTAAATTAAAAATATTTCCGCCCCAAATAAAGACCAATAGCCAATATGAAAAGAGTTTAAATAGCCACATCGTTCAGTATGATGTCCTCAGCCATAAAATGGGCCTGTTTGATCCTGTCGGCCAAGCCTATCCCATCGCGCATACTTCCACCGAGGTACAATCCCGGATGTTCCAATTCGATGGCGGCAATGGCCTTAAAACGTTCTTCGGAATCGGCACCATATTGCGCAATGGCCCGTTGATGTGTAGCATAGGCAAAAAGATCAGGTGTTTTGCTTTTGGTTTGCATGGTAATATCTATCTCTTTCATAATCAACCGGTAAAGCGCCTCCCCGGACAATTCGGCAAGTTCGGGACGGCGCATTCCGCCCACAAAGGTGGTCAACAAAGCGCCCCCCTTGGGCGCCCTGTTTTTGAATAAAGAGGACATAAACAAAATACCAAGAATGTTCCGGTTTTCCTTAAAAGGGATCAAACCGCCGAAGGCATTCAACGGGAAACCGTTCCACTTTTTATAACCAATGGCCACCTCGGTGACTTTGGCATATTGCAACCGCGTGATGGGCGGCCAGTAGCGGGCCTCCACAAAAGGGAATACCTGCGGCAGGCTGTTACTGACAATGGTGCTGACCACGTGCGTAAATTTTTCGTACTGCTCCTTAAACCGGAGGGTGTACCCGCGTTCGTTTTTTTCAACGAAAAGATCATTACAATTTTTTACGATATTTTCTGTCCCGGCATAACTGGCAAGTGTTTCGGTAAGCTTTTGCAATCCGCCTTCCACGGAAAAAATCTCCCGGGTTACCTTTTTTTGCAATTCGGTTTTCTTTTCTTTTCTTTTTTTTATGGCACCACCGATAAAACTGCCGTAATCCTGTTCCAACTGATATAATTTGGGAAGGGCATATTTGGGAACGATGTAATGGGGATCGCCGGCATAAATTCCGAGAATGAACGGATCGATGGCGTAATCGAGAAAACTTTGTCCCATTCGCCTGACCACCATATCCGCGAGGGTTTCATGGGGATTTGTTCCTTTTTTCCGGAAAGGTTCGCCGAGCAACCGCAGCTTGTCTTTCATACTGAACAGCGGTGTAGTGAGGCCCTGAACGATACCGGAGGGCAACGGGTGCCATTTTCCGTTTTTCCAAATAAGCCTGCGGGCAGACGAGGCATCGGCTATTTCGGGCCGGATCATTCCACGGATATCCTCAAAAAAACGTACTGTTTCTTCGTTGGCCAATACGCCGCTGTTGGGTCCTTTTTCAAAAATAAAGCCATCTTGTTGTTCCGTCCGGATAACGCCGCCAACATGACCGGTTTTTTCCAGAATCCGGAAAGGAATTCCTGCTTTTTTCAGATAAAAAGCCGTCACCAGTCCTGTGATCCCCGCGCCGATAATGGCTACTTTTTTATTTCCCATACTTGTTTTCTTTGTCCGGGTTTTTCAATCCGGAAGTCAAGGTACAAAGGTACAAAAACCCTATTCAGGATTTACACGAAGTATCGGCGGAGGAATGCGGCAGGGAGCGCAGCGGCAGCTTGCGGCAACCGGGGCAACTGTGGAACTTGCCCGGGCAGAGCGACAAAGGAGCTCCTGACGGGGCAATGTGGAACAATGCCCCGGTTGACGGAACTATAGCGGAGCGCCCGTAAGCCGCCCAAAAATTTATTAAAATTGAATTGGAATGTGCTTTTAGGGCGTGACGAAAATTCTTATCTTTGGGCAAACTTTTTAAATTTTAAGATGATGGAACCAAAAGATACCGCACTGGAAATATTGAAAACGGCCATTTTGCTGGAAAGAAAAGGCAAAGCTTTTTATACGCAAGCTGCCAAAAACAGCGAAAGTGTATCGACACGCAAAATTTTTGAAATGATGGCCGAGGAAGAAGACCAGCATATTGATTTTTTAACCCAACAGGCCCGTCAGTATTTAAAGGATCATACCTTTGTACATCCCGAACCCCATAAGGAAGAGGAGGATCCCAACATCGAAATTTTAACCGAACAGATCAAAAAGGAGATTAATGCTGCCAGTTTTGAAGCGGCAGCCATTTCGGCGGCCATTGATTTCGAAAACCGGGCCATAAAAGTTTATTCGGACCGGGCAAAAGAGGCTACGGATCCTGTGGAAAAAGAGGTGTACCAAATGTTGGCCGACTGGGAAAAAGGACATCACCATCTGCTATACCAGCTCAACGAAGAACTGAAAGAACAAATATGGAACGACAATAATTTTTGGCCGTTTTAGCTTACAAAGTTGTTTAAAGTTTACATTATGAAATTCTGCTAAGCACATGATCAACCAGCAAATAAATATCTTTTTTATACACCTATCCCTACACCCCTTCCAAAAGGGGAATATTAGGTATTTATTTGCTGATTGATAATACAATAAAACAATATTTTTTAGGCTAACTTTAAACAACTTCTACAAAAAAAACGCAGGAGAACCCTCCCGCGTTTTTTTTCATCCTGGTAAAGGCAAAATCATACCCCTTCGATGACGGTAGTCCATCCGTGCACATCTTCCACTGTACCTTCCTGTATGCCGCGCAGGTGATGGTACAGTTTGGTAGAAACAGGTCCCGGCTCATCACCATATTCCACAGTGCGTCCGGTGGAATGGTCGGTAATTTTCTTAATGGGGGATATGATGGCAGCCGTACCGCAGGCACCGGCTTCTTCAAATGAATCGAGCTCATCGAACGGGACTTTACGGCGTTCGACTTTTAAACCGAGGTCTTCGGCAATTTGCAAAAGGCTCATGTTGGTGATGGACGGCAAAATACTGTCGGATTTGGGTGTTACGTAAGTATTGTTTTTAATGGCGAAAAAGTTGGCCGGGCCGGCTTCATCGATATATTTTTTCTCAAGGGCATCCAAAAACAACACCGACGCAAATCCGCCCTGATGGGCTCTTTCGCTGGCACGCATGCCGGCAGCATAATTTCCGCCTACTTTGTATTTACCGGTTCCCAGCGGAGCAGCCCGGTCCATATCGCGTACCACTTCGATGGCCACCGGCTTAAAGCCTTCTTTAAAATAGGGCCCCACAGGTGTCACAAAAACCATAAACAAATATTCTTCTGCGGGTTTTACCCCCACCTGCGGCCCGCTGCCAATGAGCAACGGCCGGATGTAAAGCGTGGCACCCGTCCCATACGGCGGGATAAAACGGGCATTCATTTTAACCGCTTTCACAACCGCATCAAAAAACAATGCATCCGGCACCTCGGCCATCATGATACCATAAGCGGAACTGCGCAACCGTTTGGCATTTTCCTGCCAGCGGAACAGACGTACTTTCCCGTCTTTTCCGCGATAAGCTTTTAACCCCTCGAAAGCTTCCTGTCCGTAATGCAATGCCGTAGCAGCCATATGAACAGGTATGTATTCGGAAGAACTGATTTCAAGCTCACCCCATTTCCCGTCACGATAATAACAACGCAGGTTATAATCAGTCTTGACATAACCGAAAGGCAAATTGCCCCAATCCATATTTTTTGTATCCATGTTTCCTCGTTTTTAGTTGGTGCGAAGGTACGGATTTTCCGTATAAAAGTGAACATTCCCATCAACGCATCCGGTTAAATTAAGGGATTTACGTAATACTTACAGCAAACTTTGTACTTCTAAAAAAGCAGCAAAAGACGGTATTGTCCACTATTAATTTAAAAAAAGGGGAGAAATACTTGACATGGCATGAATTTTGAAATACATTTGCAAAATGAACATAAGTTCATAACCAAAGTAAAAAAACGAATGTTGAACCATAAAAAAGGAGGTAAAAATGCCAAGAGGTGATGGAACAGGTCCTGCAGGGCAAGGCCCGATGACAGGCAGAGGATTAGGCCGTTGCGCCGGTAACGACACACCGGGTTACGGGTTTTTCGGCAGAGGTTACGGCAGGGGGTTCGGCTTTGGCAGAGGCTTCGGTTTTGGCAGGGGGTTCGGTTACGGCAACTATAACCAGGCTCCTTATAACGAAGCTACTGAAAAGAGCTGGCTCGAAAACGTGATCAATGCACTGAAAACCCAATTGGAGAACCTGGAAAAAAGACGCAATGATCTGGAAAAATAATACCGGAACGGCCTGACACAAAGCAAAGGTGTACATTTGCGACACCTTTGCTTTTTTTATTGACTGCAGCAAGCACATAAAATAAATGCATCAGGCCGCACATGCGCCAATGGCAGAAAAAAGACAGAAAACCATTTATTCGTGCGTGGGCGGCAAAAACAATAAATTAAACACCTGAAATATATGCAAATAGCCATTGCCAGCGGAAAGGGAGGAACGGGAAAAACCACCTTGGCTGTCAACCTGTCGGTACTGCTTTCTGAAAAATTTGCAGGCAGCAGCCAAAAAGTTTTGTTGGCCGACTTGGATGTGGAAGAACCCAATTCGGGATTGTTTCTACACGGGAAACTTTTGGAAGAAAGGATCAACTACCGGTTGGTACCCGACTGGAAAGAAGATAAATGTACTTTATGCAAGCGTTGTGCTCACGTGTGCGAGTTCAATGCGCTGGCCTTTTTGGGCATCAGTGTCATGGTTTTTCCGGAGCTGTGCCATTCCTGTTTTGCCTGCTCCGACCTCTGTCCGGAGGATGCTTTGCCCATGGAAAAACATCGCATGGGGGTTACACGCACTTTTGAAATGGGCAACCATTTACATTTTATCGAAAGTCGTATTGACATTGGCGTGGAGCAGGCCACACCGCTTATTGAGCAGACACGGAAATACATCAAGGAACATTTTTCCGAAGGTTGGTTTTCCATTCTTGATGCGCCCCCCGGCACATCCTGTCCGGTGATGGAAGCCGTAAAAGATGCCGACCTCGTGGTGTTGGTTACCGAACCCACGCCATTCGGCTTCCACGACCTGAAACTGGCCATGGACACCATGCAGGAATTGGGAAAAAAATATGGCGTTGTCCTCAACAAATATGGAATAGGCAATGACGATGTGTTGCACTATTGCCGTGAAAAAAATATCCCGGTATTGGGAAAGATACCCCACCTGACCGAGGCGGCAGCATTGTATTCGCAGGGAAAAGTTATGGTGGACACCCTTCCGGGGATAAAAACCGAGATCGAAAAAATATACCAAGGGATCATAAAAATGACGGAGGAGAAAGCATGAAAGAGATTGTTGTCCTTTCGGGAAAAGGAGGTGCCGGCAAAACATCCATTACAGCCGGCTTTGCCGCATTGGGTTCCAAGGAGCTGGTGTTGGCCGACTGTGATGTGGATGCCGCCGACATGCATTTGTTAATGGCCCCTAAAATCCGGGTGGAAGAAGATTTTCACAGCGGCAACCTTTTCGAGGTGGTAACCGATGGCTGTGTTCACTGTTTTAAATGCATGAAAGTCTGCCATTTTGATGCCGTCCGGCATATCGATGGCGAGTTTGTTATTGACCCTATGGAATGCGAAGGTTGCGGTTATTGTTACCATGTTTGCCCTACCCATACCATTAAAAGGGTTCCGCGGCTTGCCGGCAAGTTTTACATTTCAGATACCCGTTTCGGGAACATATTGGTGCATGCCCGTTTGGGTATTGCTGCCGATAATTCGGGGAAACTGGTGACCAAAGTACGCGAAGAAGCCAAAAAAATCGCCCTGCAAAAACAGCTCGATTATGTTTTGGTAGATGCCTCACCGGGCATTGGCTGTCCGGTAGTAGCTTCGCTTACAGGAGCCCATTTTGTGGTAATGGTGACCGAACCCACAGTATCCGGGCTGCATGACCTCTCACGTGTGTATGAACTGATTGAAAAACTGAAACTAAAAAGTGGCTGTATCATTAACAAAGCCGACATCAATCCGGACATGACATCGCAGATTAAAGATTTTTTAAAAGAGAAAAAGGTAGATCTGCTTGGGGAATTGCCCTACGACACCAAATTTACAGAAGCGATTTCCATTGGAAAAACCATTGTGGAATATGACAAAGGAATGTTACGTGACCAGATTGTCGCTGCCTGGGAAAAAGTAAAAACAGCGCTGACGGGATGAAAGTTTCAGGATGAA
>CAYYRE010000079.1:0-13966 GCA_964473895.1 uncultured Lentimicrobiaceae bacterium
TTTCAAAATGTAATATCAATCTGTTAACATATTTATTTTCTGAACTTTTAAGTATTTGGAATAATTTGTCTAATGGGATATCAACAGGAATATTTAATTCTTTTTGTAAAAGGTAAATATTTTCGTTTAATTTATCACTAAAGCCAAAATTAAGTTTAAAATAATTAATCGGATACCAAGCATTACAAATCATCTTAATTAAAATATCTTTAATCAAGATTTTATTGTTATTTCTTTCAGACAATAGCTGTAGAATGGAAATAAACCAATAATATTTATACGAAGCCGCTGTATTATTAAAAACAGCTGACAACTTATTAACTGACAAAATATTACTTTTGGGTAATCCCGAGTTCATTCGTTTTTTTGGCTTAAATATATGTAAATCTTTTGAATTGATTTTCAAATATATGTCGTATGTTATATGGCTACTATCGCTCTGTCTTGCATAATTTTATTTTTTATCTGTTTTCTTTCTATCTTTCACCTTCACCACCACCCCGATTTGGTTGTTGGGGTGTTCATCGGGCGAAATGCGGTTGATTTTCACCGTAAACACATCGTACCCGAAATGCAGCAGCTTGCCGATTTCGCGGTTGGTACCGCGGGGGATAAAGCCCAGTTTGTGTTCCCCGAAATAGAGGGCCACTGCATATTCATCGTGTTTGTTTTCCGGCTCGGGAACCAGCTTCAGTTCCGTTCCGATCTTTAACTCCTGAAATACATCTACGCCGTCGTAATACATAAATCCGGCAATGTTGAAATTTGCAAAATAGTTGTTCATGGCGTTTCCTCCTTTTTTTTGATACCTGTTAAGCTTTGAAGTTGTTTAAAGTTTACAAAACATAAATTTGCTGATTGATAATACATTATAAACAATATTTTAAGCGAACTTTAAACAACTTTTTTTGTTACAGGTGCAAAATTATCTCCTGCTACTGCCATTATTTGTCATTCTTAAAAAATTCTTTCCATTTTTTTGTTTTTTCTTCCAAAAAGTTCCGGAACCCGTGGTTTGATATATTAAAAATCTCGCCGGGCAACCCCAGGATAAACCGTCCGGCCCCTTCGTAAGCGGTGATCCATCCGTCAAAACGATAGTTGTTTTCTCCGGTGGCTGTAATGTATTTTTCCGAAAGCGGAAATTCTTCCGTCAGCAGGTTTTTGGCCAGCAGGGTCATCTCAAACGACAGGGGGATGCGTGCGGGACCGCTCACACGAAAACAGTCCACCGGATCGGCATGGTGTTTTTCTTCGTCCGTCCATTTTTCGCCGGTAAGTTCTGTCCGGCGCATACGTTCCACCTTAAACAGTTTGTTCATCCCGCTTTCCGGTTCCCAGGCCCAAACCGCAATGTAATTGGGTGTAAAGGCAAAAGGTTCAATCACCCGGTCGGTAATTTTCCCGCTTACCGAGGAACGGTATTCTGTAACCCGTACTTTTAATTTGCGGCGTATGCCTTCGAGCAGGGGTTTTATTTTTGATGACTGCTCTTTGGCGACAAAACGGACGGCAATACGGTCGGTATCGTACAGTGCCGACAGTTTCCCCACCAGGTTTTCCCTCGTTTTGGTACTCGTTTCTATGTGATTGATGGCTTCGTTCAGCAAGTAGGCTTCTTCTTCCGAAAAGTGCAGCAGACTGCTGAGGTCTTTCACCGTTTTGTTGTTTTTTTCGAGCCGGTACCGGCCATCCGCGTGGTCCACCACAAAACCGAAATCTTTCAGCGTTTCCATGTAGCGGTAAAAAGAGCGGTCGCTCAAAAGGAGTCTTTCTTTGATTTCTTCTTTGGTATAACTCCGGATACCCGAAAGCAGGTCAATCAGTTGCAGGGCTTTTAAGGCGGTTTGCATCGTTACGGTTATTGCAGGTTTTCAAATACAGTACGCGCGCTTCTCCGCGTGCTCTTTTTCTTTTTATTGGGCGCGTTTACGCAAAGCCAAATATAGGGAATTCCGGCGATTTTACGATCATGTCAAACCGAAAATTCAGGTGAAAATATTTGGGATTTTTTTTGGGCGACCTGCCGCTCCCGCACGGTCCCGCGCAGGCAGCCGGGTGCTTCGCTGTAGTCGCACCGCCGCCGGCGTTGTTTCGCCACGGGGCGCTGCGCGCTTCCTTTGGTCGCGGCAGCCCTCCCTGCTGCACATACGCCGCCGGCGGCACGAGCTGCCGCTGCGCCCCCCGAAGGGACTCCTACGGAGCCCTGTCGCAAAGGGAAGGGAACCTACAAAAAAAGCGCTGCCCGAAGACAACGCTTTTCTGATGAAAAAAACCGTAATAACCGTTTTACAAGGTTATTTTGCATTTTGTTTCCTGATCAGGTTCAATGCACTTCCCGCTTTGAACCACTCAATTTGGTTTTGGTTGTAGGTATGTTTGGCTTTGATTTCGTCGGAAGTGCCATCGGCATGGCGGATCACCACCGTAAAGTCTTTACCGGGGGCAAAATCAGCCAGTCCGAGAATATCAAAACGGTCGTCTTCCTGTACCTTGTCGTAGTCGGCTTTGTCGGCAAACGTCAGTGCCAAAACCCCTTGTTTTTTCAGGTTGGTTTCGTGGATCCGTGCAAACGAACGTACCAAAACGGCTTTTACACCCATAAAACGGGGTTCCATGGCGGCATGTTCACGCGAAGAGCCTTCTCCGTAGTTTTCGTCGCCAATGATGATGGAACCTACGCTGGCATCACGGTAATGTTTGGCAGCATCCGGAACGGCTTTGTATTGTCCGTCCAACTGGTCTTTCACCAAATTGGTTTTTTCGTTAAAATAGTTCACGGCACCAATGAGCAGGTTTTGCGAAATGTTTTCCAAATGTCCGCGGTAACGCAACCACGGACCGGCCATCGAAATGTGGTCGGTGGTACATTTTCCTTTGGCTTTGATCAGCAGGTGAAGCCCTTCGTAATCCTTGCCGTCCCATTCGGGGAAGGGGGTCAGCAGCTGCAGGCGCTCCGATTTTGGATTCACCTTGATTTCAATGTGGCTGCCATCTTCGGCCGGTGCCTGATAGCCCGGGTCGTCCACGGCAAATCCTTTGGGAGGAAAAACCATCCCTTCGGGAACATCCAATTTTACTTTTTCACCATCGGCATTTACCAAATAATCGGTTAGCGGATTAAAATCCAGTCTTCCCGAAAGGGCATAGCACATCACCATTTCGGGCGAAGCTACAAAAGCATACGTGTTGGGGTTGCCATCGTTGCGTTTGGCAAAATTCCGGTTAAAAGAGGTGATGATCGAGTTGCGATGACCGTCTTTAACGCTTTCACGGTCCCATTGACCGATACATTGGCCGCAGGCATTGGCCAGCACGGTGGCTCCCATTTTCTCAAATTCGGCAATCAGCCCGTCACGTTCAATGGTATAGCGTACTTGTTCGGAACCGGGGGTTACAAACAGTTCGGCTTTGGCCATCAACTTTTTCTCCACGGCCTGGCGGGCAATGTTGGCAGCGCGCGTAATGTCTTCGTACGACGAGTTGGTACAAGAACCGATCAGGGCGGCTTCCATGTTCAGCGGCCAGTCGTTTTTACGGGCCGTTTCGGCCATTTTCGAGACCGGGGTGCGCAAGTCGGGGGTAAAAGGACCGTTTAAGGCGGGTTCCAGTTCCGACAAATCGATTTCAATCACTTGGTCGAAATATTTTTCCGGCTCGGCATACACTTCGTCATCACCGGTCAGGTAGGGAGCAATTTTCCCGGCCAGTTCGGCCACATCGGCACGGCCGGTTTGCCGCAGATATTCTGCCGTATTGTCATCAAAACCGAAGGTAGAGGTGGTTGCCCCGATTTCGGCCCCCATGTTACAAATGGTAGCCCGTCCGGTAGCCGACATGGCCCGGGCTCCTTCGCCGAAATATTCCACAATGGCACCCGTGCCACCTTTAACGGTCAGGATATCGGCCACACGCAAAATCACGTCTTTCGGGGCCAGCCATCCGCTCAATTTACCGGTCAGTTTCACACCGATCAGTTTGGGGAATTTCAGTTCCCAGGGCATATCGGCCATCACATCCACGGCATCGGCACCACCTACGCCAATGGCCACCATACCCAAACCGCCGGCATTGGGGGTGTGCGAGTCGGTTCCGATCATCATACCGCCCGGAAAAGCATAATTCTCCAGTACCACCTGGTGAATAATCCCGGCACCCGGTTTCCAGAAACCGATACCGTATTTGTTCGACACGGAAGACAAAAAGTCGTACACTTCCTGGTTGGTATAGATCGCTCTTTCGAGGTCTTTGTCAGCACCTTCTTTGGCTTGAATCAGGTGGTCGCAATGCACGCTGGAAGGAACGGCTGTTTTGCTTTTACCGGCCTGCATAAATTGCAACAGGGCCATTTGGGCCGTTGCATCTTGCATGGCCACCCTGTCGGGACGAAAATCCACATACGATTCACCGCGCACATACGCATTTTTGGCTACCCCTTCATCGAGGTGGGCATAAAGAATTTTTTCGGCCAGCGTCATGGGGCGGCCCAGTAATTTTTTGGCGGCTTCCACCCGTTCCGGAAAACGGGCATATACGCCTTTTATCATTTCAATATCGAAAGCCATAACATGTATAATTTAAAAAATGAATAATTTATTTTGCAACACGACGGTGTGATTTTCCACACCTGTGCAAAAATAGAAAAATAAGCCGAAAATTATTCCCGGTAACCGGTTAGGCCGGTAATTCAAATTGTTTCTAATCTAACCGGTTATTCGATAAGGCCGCGCCCCGTTTTACGGATGAGTCCCTGGTCTTTATACTCCCCAATCAGCTTGTCGAGTACGCCGTTGATAAAAGTTTTGCTTTTGGGCGTGCTGAAGTATTTGGCCAGCTCAATGTATTCGTTCAGGGTAACTTTCACCGGAATGGTGGGCATCTCTTTGAGTTCCACAATGGCCATCTTCAATAAAATCACATCTAACAACGGAATCCGTTCGTATTCCCAGTTTTTCGATTTGGAACGAATGATTTCGGTCAGTTCCTCATTGTTCAGGATGACTTTCCGGAATAATTTCTGCACAAAAAGTTTGTCTTCGTTTACCTTTTGGGAACCGGTGGAGTAGATCTCAGGCATGGGCGTATCGGCTGTAAACCGTGGCGAAAGGTTATCGATAAATTTAATGAGCATAACCCCACAAAGGTCATAACCTTCGGAGTAATACACATTTTTTTCTTCATAGTAAGCTTTTAACAGGTCGAAATTCTGCATAAGCCTATCCACCACTTTGATAAGGAATTTTTTGTCCTCTTCCAGAAAGTTTTCCGTATCGGCCATGTATTTTTTATAAAACTCGGCTTCGCGCATCTCCTTGTAAAACTTGAGCAAAAGGTTCTCTTCCGGCTTCCAGTTGATTTTTAGCTTTTCTACTTTCCGCTGAAAATCAATGTTTTCTTCTAAAAGTTTGAGTGCTTTGTTTTGAACAAATTTTTGGTTGGGATGCAAATCGTCTTCGGTGGGAAAAAATTTCTTTTTGTTCTCTTCCATACGGAAAAGGGCAAAATTTTTGACTTCCACTAAAAACGAAAGCTGATAAATAAACAATTCGTACTGTTTGTCGATGCTTTGAAACAAGGCTTTCTCTCCGGTGGGGAGGTCGTTAAAACTACCTGAAAACCAAGAATATAATGATTGAAGAACTTTAATGCGAAGGTGTCTGCGATATAACATGCCTGTGCTTTGGTTTTATGAACGCTAATGGTCGGCAAAAATAGAAATAATTCGGTATCCGATCCTAAAATAGAGAAACTGTTTTGGAAAATATTTTTGCATAGTACATATCTATTTGGAAAAGATATGTATATTTGCCGAAATTTTATTTAGATTAAATACAAATAGTAAAATGAAAAAAACAGGCATCATTCTTTTGGTAGTCATCGGACTCTATTCCGTTCAGGGTTGTAAAGAGTTGGCCAAGCTCACCCAGTTTTATATCAACTACAACAGCAGCATAACCATTCCCAAAACGTTGGGAGTCGATCTTCCCATCAATGTGATGACCCCGGCCATTACCACCAATTCCGAAAGCGAATTCGAAGCTAACAAAACACAAAAAAAACTGGTGGACAAAATCAACCTGTCGGAAATGGATATGACCATTGCTTCGCCTTCTTCCGAAACTTTTGATTTTCTCAAGAACATCGAAATTACCATTAGTGCCGAAGGGCTACCCGACAAAAAGATTGCCTGGCTGGATAATATTCCCAAAACCGGACTGAAAAAAATAGAACTGGAAGTTTCGACCGACGATTTGAAAGAATACATCATCAAAGATTCGTATAAATTGAAAACCAAAACCACCACCCGCGAACTCATTTCGCACGATACCGACATTGATATTCATTGCAAATTTTTTGTGGATGCTAAAATTCTCGGATTATAACTCCGCTCTCATTGGGGAGAAACGCAACAATAATGGCATAAATATTGCAACAAAAAAGGGCAAAAGCGCTCATTTTATGAAAAAACGTTTTCTTTTTTCCACTATTTTTCTGATGGTTTTGGGGTCTTTCCTGTTCATGGGAAGTTGCGATACCACTTCTTATGATATTCCCAAATATACCGAATTTGTTATGCAGATCGACAGCATACAAATGCCTTCGGCTATTAAACTGGGTCAGCGTTTGGATATTAAATTTTGCGGAACCATTGGCCCGGATGGGTGTTACCGGTTTTCGCGTTTTGCCGCCAAGGCCGACAACAAAACGATTACCGTGACGGTTTACGGCAGGCATGAAGAAAAAAATGTGTGCAATGAAGCGGTTTCCTACCTGAACGGGGGACTTCTTCAAGTGGATATGCTGGATACCGGTCGTTACGTTGTCCATGTAAGCCAACCCAATCCACCCGATATTTTTGATACGGTTTACGTGAAAACGCCTTAACGGATACCGGAAAACCTAACGTATCGTTATCTCATCGGTAAAAATCCAAGCCTTATACGGGTATCCCTTATGCCAGGGCGGACAGTTGATGAGGCTTTTGGCAAAGACCCGCACATATCTGGCCCGGACAGGGTGGGGGAGTTTCAAAGTAAAACTTTTGATAATGTTTCCTTCCTCACGGGCCGGTACGCGGTTCATAACTTTCCCAACCGTACGGAAATGTTTCCCATCATTGGAAACGGCAAACGTAACATACTCCGGCATAAAGATCCAGGAATAGTTATTTTGCAAAAAATGAGCTGAAAAATAGGAAATCCGTTGCTTTTCCCCCAAACCGATATCGGCTTTCAGGTCGGTACCCTGAAAACCCATCCAACCGCCGCTGCTGAAATCATCACCGCCGTAAAGTCCGTCAATCAGTGCCGAATCACTCCCGGCGGTGTATTGTCTGCCGGGCCTTGTATATAACCGGATGCTGCGTCCTTCGGGAAACTTCACCAGCTTGGTATAAACCGTTTTCGATAGACGATTGCCCAACGCGGCATAATAACGTAACTGAACCGTTTTGTTGACCACAAAGGGTTTTCGATAGAGCCGCCATTTGTTTTCAGCCAAATCCGGGTGAACCGAAAAATATATTTTAGCTGCCGTATCCACATCGCGTAAAGCCACTTTTTGGGGCTGGCTGAATACTTTTTTCCGTGCCGTGGCAAACGGAACAGGAACAATGGGATCGGAAACAATTTTTGATACCGGCAGATCTTGCGGAAGGGTTCCCCGCTGCCGGTTGGGTTGGGGCCCCATGACCAGTACCAGTTTGCCGCCTTGCATGATCATCTTTTGCGTCAAATAGGTCTTTGGATAAGGTTTTCCGTTGAAGGTGGCCGACTGAATATAAACGTTTTGTGCCGAATTGTTTTTTGCCGTTATGACAAAAGTTTTGCCGTTTTCGAGATGGATTTCGGCACGGTCTAAGGCAGGACTGCCCATGGCATAAACGGTGGAACCCGGGGTGACCGAATAAAATCCCATGGCACTCAACACATACCAGGCCGACATCTGGCCACAGTCTTCATTGCCGGCCAGCCCGGCCGGTTGATCCGAATACATATCATTCATAATACGGCGCACCATGGCTTGCGTTTTCCAGGCTTGTCCGGCATAATCGTAAAGGTATGCGATGTGATGGCTCGGTTCGTTGCCGTGGGCGTATTGTCCGATGAGTCCGGTGATGTCGGGTTGTTCCCGGCCGGTTAATTTTTGTTTGGTGGTGAACAGCTTGTCGAGTTTCTTTCCAAATTTTTCTTTTCCGCCCATAAGCCGGATCAATCCCGAAATATCCTGGGGAACAAAAAAAGTATATTGCCATGCATTGGCTTCGGTATAATTAAAGTCCACTTCTGCAGGATTAAAGGGATATTTCCACAATCCATCCCGTTTCGGGCGCATAAACCCGGTTTGCGGATCGAAAATGTTTTGGTACGATTGCGCTCTTTGAATGAAATATTTAAAATCCGCCGGCCGGTTGATGGCTTTGGCTGCTTGGGCAATACACCAATCATCGTAAGCGTACTCCAGTGTTTTGGATACCGATGCCGAGGATTTGTCCGAAGGGATATAGCCGTATTTTTTGTAGGCTGCCAGGCCCAGTTTGTCTTGCATAGCGCTGTGTTTCATGGCTTTGAATGCCAAATTCATGTCAAAACCCCGAATCCCTTTTTCCCATGCATCCACAATAACCGGAACGGAATGATAACCGATCATGCATCCCGTGTAGTTTCCTGCCAGTTCCCACACAGGCAGCTGTCCCCCGTTTTCGTATTGATGCAAAAAAGTTTTTATGAACTCCAAATCCCTTTTTCTTTCGATGAGGGTATAAAGGGGATGGGTGGCACGGAAGGTGTCCCAAAGCGAGAAAACAGTATAATTGGTGAACCCTTTGGCTTGATGAATTTTTAAATCGGTACCCCGGTATTTTCCATCCACATCCATATACAGGTTGGGAGCCATCATGGTGTGGTACAATGCCGTATAAAAAATGGTACGGGTTGTTTTATCCGCTTCAATTTTAATTTTACCCAAAGCCTTATTCCACTCTTTACGGGCCTGTTGCCGGATCCGGTCAAAATTCCAGCCGGGTATGTCGTGCAGCAGGTTTTTGCGGGCCCCTTCCATGCTCACGGCCGAGAGGCCTGTCTTCACAAGGATTATGCGGTTTTTTAGTTTTCCGAAACCAAAAGCCACTTTGATATTCCTGGAACGGGCGCCGGTTTTTCCGGGGCGCAGGGTATCATTTACCGAAAGGTAGAGCTTTTGAATGGGTTGATTGAATTGTATGTAGTAGTACAGGTATTGGTTTTGTGCCCACGATTGCGAACGGCGCATGCCTTCCACCGTGTAGGCATCCACCTGTTGGAAGGAGGAGCCCAACACCTTGTCGCGGTGGGTCAGATCGAGGGTAACGAAAGCCTTTTTATCTTCCGGAAAAGTGTAGCGTTGCATACCGGCCCTTTGGGTGGCTGTCAGTTCCACCCGGATGCCGTCATCCGAAAGCTTTACCGAATAGTAACCCGGCGAAGCAATCTCCGTTTTTTTATCAAAACGGGAGGCATATCCTTCGTTATGACCTTTCCGGGCGCCATTGTTCAGGTAATATTTTCCTGCGGTGGGCATGAGTAATATGTCACAATAGTCGGCAATGCCTGTTCCGCTCAAATGGGTATGCGAGAAACCGTAAACGATGGAATCATCGTAATGGTAACCTGAACAGCCATCCCAGCCTGAAAGCCGGGTGTCAGGGCTCAATTGTACCATCCCGAACGGTACGGTAGCTCCCGGAAAGGTATGTCCGTGTCCACCCGTTCCGATAAAAGGATTTACCCAATCAACAGGTTGTTGTGTTGTTTTGTTGCACGAACTCCAAACAATGCCTAAAAGAAGTAAAAGAAATAGGTATGATTTTTTCATGGGGAAAATATTTTGCATTTTATCTTTACAGCGAAATGGTTTTTTTGCAGGGGAAATGTACGGAAAAAAATTGTCCTGAAAAAATGAGAACCATCAATTTTTTCAACCGTGTATTTTGTTTTGAAGCATCGTAATCAAAACTGTTAAAGAATATAACATATGTTTATGCTTTTATATGCAATTTTGATTTAATTTTGAGGCCAAAAAAATTCATGAAACGAACATGGATTTTATTCATCATAAAATACACAATCGCTTGACTAGCAGTCGGGAAGTCCCGCCTGACCGGGAATTCGGGCAGGCCCGCCTGACCGGTAAGTCGGGCAGGCAGAAATATGATTATAAACCCACCACTGCCCCCTTCGAGGCGGGGAATTTGATAATGCGTTAAAACACAATATAATACAAAATTGCAAACAGATGGATAAGATTGCAAAAGGGAAAAAGGCCAAAGTGGCCTATACGCTAACCCTTCCCAACGATAACGAAATCATTGACCGGGCCGACCGGGAACATCCGGCTACCTTCCGGTTTGGTGAAGGGCAGTTGATTGAAGGATTTGAGCAACATTTGATGGGGTTACAACCGGGAGATACTTTTGATTTTGTCATTCCTGCCCGTGAAGCGTATGGGCCGCGCGATACCTATGCCGTATTCGATCTTCCCAAAGATACTTTTGCTGTGGATGGCAAAGTGGACGAAAACCTGCTGCAGGTAGGCAATACTTTTCCCATGCGCGATAACAACGGTCAACGGCATGTGGGGAAAATTATTCAAGTCAACGAAAACTCGGTAACCATGGATTTTAACCACCCGCTGGCCGGCCAGGACTTGCATTTTAAAGGAACGGTTCTGGAGGTCTTTGATTAGGGAAAGTTATATGGGGCAAAAATGTGTACATTGTGGTGAGGATTGTGGAAAGACCCCTGTGATGTGGGACGGACAACCCTTTTGTTGTCATGGCTGCAAAACGGTTTACCAAATCCTGAATGAAAAAAAACTGGATAAATATTATGAAATCCAACCCATGTCGGGTATTCGCATTGACCGCGAAGAAGTAGGTGACAAATATGCTTTTCTTGACCATCCGGAAATTGCCGACAGCCTGTTGGAATTTTCCGATGGTGGTTTTGCCAAGGTTACCTTTTTCATACCCACCATCCATTGTGCCTCCTGTATTTGGCTGCTTGAAAATCTGAATACATTGGATGCCGGAATTATCCGTTCTTCGGTAAACTTTCCGAAGAAACAGGTTTCCATTACCTTTAAACCGGAAGAAATTTCCTTGCGGAAAATTGCGGAATTGTTGGCCTCCATACACTATGTTCCTGAAATCAGGCTGCAAAAGGAAGAGGAGGGAAAAGGCAGTAAATCGCAGCGTGATCTGCTCATTAAAATCGGAATTGCCGGATTCAGTTTGATGAATGTTATGCTGTACAACTTTCCGGAATATCTGCCGGGTGGTGACCGGCTGACACCGCTGTTTACCAAATTTTTCGGTTGGATGAGTATGTTGTTGGCTGTTCCGGTGGTGTTTTACAGCGCCAGCGACTATTATCTGTCGGCCTGGAAAGCCATCAAACACAAAATGATCAACATAGATTTGCCCATAACCATTGGCATTTTCACCCTGTTTTTTCAAAGTGTTTACGATGTGTTGAGCGGGCAAGGTATCGGATATATGGATTCGTTAACCGGCCTGGTTTTCTTTTTGCTTGTGGGCAAATGGTACCAAAGCAAGACTTACCAGGCCCTTTCGTTTGAACGGGATTATAAATCTTACTTTCCGGTGGCAGTAACTTTGTTGGATGCCGGTGGAAAACGAAGGACGATCCCGTTGTCGCAGTTAAAAAAGGAGGATGTGTTGCTCATTCGTAACGAAGAACTTATTCCGGCTGATGCCGAATTGCTGAGCGAAAAGGCCAATATTGATTATTCGTTTGTTACGGGTGAGTCGCTCCCTGTGGAGAAAAAAAAGGGAGAAATGATTTTTGCCGGTGGCCGGCAAATTGGGCCCTCCATCCGGTTAAAAGTCCTGAAAAGTGTGGAGCAAAGTTATCTGACCCAGTTGTGGAATCAGGATGTGAAACCGGAAAACGAAATTTCAAAATTAGATACGGCAGTCAATAAAATCAGTGAATATTTTACGGTGGTAGTACTTTCGGTGGCTGCCGGAGCCGGTGTTTACTGGCTGTTTCACCAACCTTCGCTGGCTCTTTTTGCATTTACTTCGGTGCTTATTATTGCCTGTCCCTGCGCGTTGGCACTCACGGTTCCCTTTACTTTCGGTGGTACTATGCGGGCTTTCGGACGACAAGGTTTTTATATCAAAAATACAGGGGTTATTGAGAACCTGCATCGGGTAGATGCCGTTGTTTTTGACAAAACCGGAACCATTACCTTGAGTCATCGCATGAAAGCCACTTTTGTGGGAGATCCCTTGACACCGGAACAACAGCTATGGATCAAAGCCCTTGTTTCGCATTCCACCCATCCACTCAGCCAAAGCATTTTTCATTCGCTTCCGGGGGAAACATTACCCGAAGTGGAAAATTTCAGGGAGATTCCCTCCATGGGCATCAGTGGTGTGGTTGCCGGACAACGCATTAATTTGGGTTCCAAGGTGTTTGTTATGGGTACCCGTGCCGGAACGGATGTGGCCACCCATGTGTATGTTTTTATCCACAACAAGGTGTACGGCTATTTCAGGATCGAAAACCAATACCGCCCCGGTTTAAGGGAAGTGGTGGGTGCTTTAAAAAAGCGGGCTTCCGTGTTTTTGCTTTCGGGTGACAATGATGCCGAGAAAGATAATATTGAGCGGATTTTCGGGCAGAAAACAGGACTGTTTTTCAATCAAAGTCCTACGGATAAGCGCGATTTTATTAAAAAATTAAAAGCCGAAGGAAAAACGGTTATGATGATAGGCGATGGTTTGAATGATGCGGGTGCCCTTTTGGAAAGTCATGTGGGATTGACCATTGCCGATGATATTTACAATTTCTCACCGGCATGTGATGGCATTATAGAAGCCGGGAAATTCGGCCGTTTACACCGTTTCGTCGGGTTCACCCGGAAAGCCATGTTCATTGTTTATATCAGTTTCTTCATCTCTTTCCTGTATAACCTTGTGGGGATTGGCTTTGCCGTGCAAGGACATCTTTCTCCTTTGGTGGCCGCTATTCTCATGCCCGTAAGTTCGGTGAGTGTGGTAGCCTTTGCCAGTCTTTCCGTAAAATTTTTATCAAAAGATATTCACTGAATAACATGCACTTAAACAAATAGTTAACTATTTAATCAAAAAAATATTTACTTAGTTCTATTTATTCATTAAAAATTTATTTTACTTTTGAACCAACTTCTATTAAAGAACTTAATTACCTAAATGTCCGTTATAATTGTTTTAGTAATCATTGGTGTGGTGGTGGCCGGAAGCTTTCTTGCGGCATTTGTATGGGCTGTAAAAAGCGGTCAGTACGATGATACCTATTCGCCCTCGGTACGCATGTTGTTCGATGATACCCATCCGGTGGAACATCCCATTGAGGAAAAAAAGAAAAAACCTTTGAAGAGTACAAAAACCAAATCATAAATTAAATCAATTTAATCAAGCACTTATGAGTTTAGAAAAATTTACTTATGACAACAAGTGGAGCAAGCTTTTCATGTATGCTACCATTTTTTGGGGCTTCATTGGGATGCTGGTTGGACTGACAGCGGCATTTGATCTGATTTTTCCGGCCCTGAATGCCGGTATTCCGTGGCTCACCTTCAGCCATATCCGCCCCCTGCACACCAATGCAGTGATTTTCGCTTTTGTGGGGAACGGTATTTTTACCGCTGTGTATTATGCCTCCCCGCGTTTGCTGAAAACCCCCATGTACAGTAAAACATTGAGTGCCATTCATTTTTGGGGATGGCAACTGATTATTGTGGCGGCGGCCATCACCCTTCCGTTGGGCCTGACGCAATCAAAAGAGTATGCCGAACTGATTTGGCCCATTGATGTGGCTGTGGTAATTATTTGGGTTGTCTTCGGGATTAACTTTTTTATGACGATTGTCCGGCGCCGGATGAAACACATGTATGTGGCCATTTGGTTTTGGATTGCCAC
>CAYYRE010000080.1:0-13807 GCA_964473895.1 uncultured Lentimicrobiaceae bacterium
AGACATTTGTCTCCGCGGTGCGATAAGGGATGCGGATGCAAAACAGGTTTCATGGTTTTTCGATTTTCAGTTTCAAAGGTAAATATTTTTTTGAAACGGTAAATTTTTCCCGATTTTCTTTAAAGTTTTCTTCAGACAAAAAACAGGGCCACGCCGGCCACACTCAGAAAAGCGCCGCCCACTTCGGCAGGGGTTACTTTTTGTTTCATTAAAACCACCGAAGGCGCAATAATTAAAACCGGCACCAGGGCCATGAGAGTGGAAGCGATGCCCACATCGGTATGTTGCACGGCAAGCAATGAGAAAGATACCCCAAGGAAAGGGCCGAAGAAGGAGCCGAGAAAAATACGCCGGAATGCCGGTTTGTTGGAAAAGGCTTTGTGTACGTTACCCCAGCGACCGAGTAATGTAATGATGATGACAAAACCCGAAATGGCCACCAAAGCCCTGACTTGTGTGGCAGCAAAGGCGTTGTATTGTCCCATGCCGTATTTGCTCAGCACAATGCCTCCTCCTTGTCCCAAAGCACCGATGAGGGCGAACAGCAATCCTTTCAGGGGAAATTTCAGCCGGATACGTTCCCCATTGGGTTTGTTCCAAATGGCAATAGCGATACCGATGAGTACGAGGGACATGCCCAGTAAACTCTTCGTATTCATGGTTTCGCCGAGGACAAGCCATCCGAGCAGGGCGGCCAGCGGGGGAGCCAGCGTCATAACCAACATGGCCATGCGGGAACCGATGATGGGGTAAGAGGAGAACAGGAAATAATCACCCACGATAAATCCCACAATTCCCGACAGGCCCAGCCACAGCCAGTTGTGAAGCGTGGCATCCGCCGGAAAAACCAATCCGCGGGTAAACCACGACAACATCCCTAAAAAAATGATGGCAAAAAAAAGCCGGATGAAATTAACGGCAAAAGGGCCCACACGCCGGGTAGCTCCTTCGAAGGCGAGGGCGGTAATGGTCCAAAAGACGGCCGTCAGCAGGGCGGCTATTTCACCGAAATGGGACGTAACCATATTTTAGTTTTCAATGGGCGTAAAAGAACGTTATCTCGACAAGAACGCCGCATTATTTTTTAAACCGGATTCTTCAGACGGATTCCTTTTCTTTGATCGTCACTTTCAGGTGAAGCTCTTCCAGTTGTTCATCTGAAATTGTTGAGGGAGAATCAATCATCACATCGCGTCCGTTGTTGTTTTTCGGGAACGCAATGAAGTCGCGAATGGAATCTTTGCCGGCAAACATGGCAGCCAGCCGGTCGAAACCGAAAGCCACTCCTCCGTGGGGCGGAGCGCCGTATTCGAAAGCGTTCATCAAAAAACCGAACTGTTCCTGTGCTGCTTTTTCCGAAAATCCGAGTGCGCGGAACATGCGTTTTTGCAATTCACGATCATGGATACGAATAGAGCCGCCGCCGATTTCCACTCCGTTGATAACCAGGTCGTAAGCGTTGGCGCGTACTTTTCCCGGGTCGGTTTCCAACAGGGCGAGGTCTTCGGATTTGGGTGAAGTAAAGGGGTGGTGCATGGCATGGAACCGTTGTTCTTCTTCGTTCCATTCCAGCAACGGGAAATCGACTACCCACAAGGCTTTATAATTTTGCGGGTCGCGTAATCCGAGGCGGTCACCCATTTCGAGCCGCAGTTCATTCAGTTGTTTTCTGACCGTTTCTTTTTCACCCGAAAGGATCAGCATCAGGTCGCCGGGCCGGGCATTGAATTTTTCGGCCCAGCTTTTCAATGCGGCGGCATCGAAGAATTTATCCACCGATGATTTAAAACTCCCGTCTTCGTTGTATTTTACGTATACCAGTCCTTTGGCTCCCACCTGCGGGCGTTTGACAAAATCGGTCAGTTTATCCAATTGTTTCCGGCTGTAGCCGGCACATCCCGGGGCGTTGATGCCGACGACCAATTCCGCTTCGTCGAATACCTTAAAGCCTTTGCCTTTGGCCACCTCGTTCAGTTCGGTAAAAATCATCTCGAAACGGATGTCCGGTTTGTCGGAACCATATTTTCGCATGGCTTCATCGTAGGTCATTCGTGGCAACGGGGGTAAATCCACCCCTTTGATCACCTGAAAAAGATGCCGCATAAGTCCTTCGAAAGTGTTGAGTACATCCTCTTGTTCCACGAACGACATTTCGCAGTCGATTTGGGTGAATTCGGGTTGCCGGTCGGCACGGAGGTCTTCGTCGCGAAAACATTTCACCAATTGGTAATAACGATCGTACCCGGCCACCATGAGCAGTTGTTTAAAAGTTTGCGGCGACTGGGGCAAAGCATAAAATTCGCCCGGGTTCATACGCGAAGGCACCACAAAATCGCGTGCCCCCTCGGGAGTGGATTTGATAAGATAAGGAGTTTCTATTTCGATAAATTGTTGGCTGTCGAGGTACTTGCGTGTTTCCAGCGAAAGTTTGTGACGTAGCAAAAGGCTCTCCTTTAACGGGTTGCGGCGTAAGTCGAGATAACGGTACCGCATGCGCAGTTCCTCTCCGCCATCCGTGTTGTCTTCGATGGTAAAAGGAGGTGTTTCGGAAGCATTGAGTACGGTCATTTCCTGCAGGTCGATTTCGATGTCGCCGGTGGCCATTTTCGGGTTTTTTGAAACCCGTTCAATGACTTTTCCGTGTGCCTGAATGACAAATTCACGACCCAGTTTTCGTGCCCTGACGATGAGGTCGGCAGGGCTTCGGCCTTCTTCCAGTAACAGTTGTGTTATTCCGTAGCGGTCGCGCAGGTCGATCCAGATCAGTCCGCCTTTGTCGCGGATACGTTGCACCCAACCGGTCAGGGTAACCGTTTTGTTGACATCATGGAGCCTGAGCTCTCCGCAAGTGTGTGTTCGAAGCATATGAATATTTTTTCTAATTTTTCCCGTTTGATCCGATGCCCGGAAAAACGGTTTATCCGGCGGCGAAATTACGAAAGTTCTGCGGATTGCCGTGTTTTGTAAAACAGCGAAATATCTTTATGAAAAAGTTTGGTTTTCCGGTTTTTTTGTAACTTGAGGCCACTAAAACCGTGACGATGATCAGCAAGGAAGAACTTTTAGAGGCCATTGAAATGGTGATGGATGACAATTTGGAAGATGCCCACCGCATTGTACAGCATTACGACTGTCCCGTATCGTGCTGGTTTCATGCTTTTTTGCACCGCAAAGAGGGCGACACCTGGAATGCCAATTACTGGTACGAAAAAGCAGGCCGGGCCATGCCCACCAAAAGCCTGAATGCCGAATTGGAAGAAATCAGGGAATGGGTGGAAAACATGTAACCGTCATCCAAATAGCCGTTTGACTTTTTCTCTGTAAAGAAAAAGAGGATCA
The DNA here is from genome assembly GCA_964473895.1 of uncultured Lentimicrobiaceae bacterium. Lineage (GTDB taxonomy): Bacteria > Bacteroidota > Bacteroidia > Bacteroidales > F082 > Sulfidibacterium. Next base: position 3,340 of record CAYYRE010000080.1, read on the forward strand.
TTGTGTGCCTGTTGACCCTGCCGTTTCAAGGATGACAAATGCCACGGCTGTTTCTTTGGTATGCGAAAGGGTAATGTGTATCTTGGTGATGTGTTGCTCAGCCACAAAAGTGCCCGCTACGCCGGAAACTTTTATTTCGGGCTTCCCCAAATCATTGTTTATGACTTCGATTTCTTTGAATGCCATGCCATAGCGGTAGCCGGTTCCCAACGCTTTGAAGAAGGCTTCTTTGGCGGCATAGCGGGCGGCATAACTTTGATATTTGCCGGCTTTTTGTGCTTCACAATAGCGCTGTTCTTCACGGGTATAGATTTTTTCGGCAAACGAAGGAGTTTTTTCGATGGCCGACCGGATGCGCCGGGTTTCGATGAGGTCTGTGCCGATGCCGAAGATCATGATTTTCTGTTTTGGTTGCCTTGTTAAAAACTCGCAGGTTGTTGTTTTTGCTGCGATGGGGCGAATAAATAATTATTTCTTAGCAGAGAGGTAGGGGCTTCCTTCCGGCGGTTTCGTTCCGGAAGGAAGCCCGTGGGTTTGTGAAGTATATTTGGTCTTTTTCTGATTTTGTGAAACCTGTTATTTTACGACGCCCAGTTCTTTACCCACTTTGGTAAATGCGGCAATGGCTTTGTCAAGGTGGGCTTGTTCGTGAGCAGCCGAAAGCTGGACCCGAATACGGGCCTGGCCTTTGGGAACCACGGGATAGTAAAATCCGATGACATAAATCCCTTCGTCCAACAGTCGTGCTGCCATATCCTGCGAAAGTTTGGCATCGTAAAGCATGACGGCACAGATGGCGGATTGTGTCGGTTTGATATCGAATCCGGCGGCTTGCATTTTTTCCATGAAGTAGGCCGTATTTTTATGCAATTTATCCTGCAGCGCATTGGTTTCGGCCATCATATCAAACATACGGATACCGGCATTGACCACCATGGGGGGCAGCGAATTGGAAAAGAGGTAGGGTCGTGAGCGCTGGCGCAACATTTCGATGATTTCTTTCCGTCCGGTGGTAAAGCCGCCGATGGCTCCGCCGAAAGATTTTCCGAGGGTACCGGTGATGAGGTCAATCCGGCCGGTGATGTTAAAATGCTCGCTGACACCGCGTCCGGTACGTCCCACCACACCGGCCGAATGGCTTTCGTCCACCATAACGAGGGCATCGTATTTTTCGGCCAGTTCCACCATTTTGTCCACCGGGGCTACGTTTCCGTCCATACTGAACACCCCATCGGTGACCACGATACGAAAACGGTGTTTTTGGGCTTTTTTCAGTTCTTCTTCCAGTGCTTCCATGTCGGCATTGGGATAACGGTAGCGCTGGGCTTTACAAAGCCGGACCCCATCGATGATGGAAGCGTGGTTGAGGCTGTCGGATATAATGGCATCTTCTTCGGTGAGCAACGGTTCGAATACGCCGCCGTTGGCATCAAAAGCTGCAGCGTACAGGATGGTATCTTCGGTACCGAAAAATTCGGCAATTTTCCGTTCCAGTGTTTTGTGCAGGTCGGTGGTACCGCAGATAAACCGCACCGAAGACATGCCGTACCCGTGGGTGTCCAAGCCTTCTTTAGCGGCTTTGATCAGTTCGGGATGGTTGGATAGCCCGAGGTAGTTGTTGGCACAAAAGTTCAGTACTTTTTTTCCATCATCAAGTTCTATTTCGGCCCCCTGTGGACTGACGATGATGCGTTCTTCTTTATACAGCCCTTCTTTCCGGATGTTTTCCAGTTCGCGGGCCAGGTATTCTTTCATTTTTCCGTACATGGTATCGTTTTTTAAGCTGTTAATGTTTCCACAAAATTACGGAAAATTTACGGGTTCCCTACCCAATGTACGGAACAGCATTTTTTTTGGGGAGGCAAAAATATTTTGTCTTTGTGTTTCCTTGGAGAGAGAACGGGGAATTATTTTTTTTTCTCTCCTTTTTTCCTGAAGTTTTTTCTGCCGTGATGGGCCGGTTTTTTCCGGTTGTTGCGGAAAGGTTTTCCGCCCCGCGGCCGTTGGTGGGGATTCCAACGGGGCCCTTCGCCCAATTCGGGGGGCAGGGGCAGCTTCATGACTTCGTTTTCGATGAGTTCTTCGATTTGGCGGAATTTACCCATATCGTTTTCGTTGATGAGCGTTATGGCCAGTCCGGAGGTGGCAGCGCGTGCCGTTCGTCCCACGCGGTGTACATAATCTTCGGCATCGCCGGGAACATCGTAGTTGATGACAATGTCGATGTCTTTGATGTCGATACCACGGCTCAGTACATCGGTGGCCACCAAGACGCGGGTGCGTTTGGAACGGAAACCGCGCAGCACTTCTTCGCGCCGTGATTGTTCGAGATCGGACGAAATGCCTTCCACGTTAAATCCTTTACCACGTAATCCGCGCACGATGTCGCTTACTTTTTTCTTGGTAGAGCTGAAAATCAAAATGCTTTTTACTTCCGGTTTGTCGGCGATGAGCTGAATGATCAACGGGGTTTTTTGGTTTTCGTAGGTGAGGTAAGCTGCCTGCAGCACCCCTTCGGCCGGTTTGGACATGCCGATGGTGATTTCCACCGGATTTTTCAGCGTGCGGGAGGCAAGTTGTTTGATTTTGGGCGGCATGGTAGCGCTGAACATCAAGGTTTGCCGCTCTTTGGGGAGGTAGGTAATAATTTTTTGGATATCGTCGTAAAAACCCATGTCGAGCATGCGGTCGGCTTCGTCGAGGATGAGGTATTTGATATGATCGAATTTGACATAACCCATGTTCAGGTGGGAGATGAGTTTGCCCGGGGTAGCCACAATGATTTCGGTGCCGGAGGTCAGGGCCCGTTTTTGCAAGTCCCATTCGGAGCCTGTTCCGCCGCCGTAAATGGCCATGGATTCCACGGGTGTAAAATAGGCAAAGCCTTGTATTTGCTGATCGATTTGCAGTGCCAGTTCGCGGGTAGGAACAATGACGAGTACTTTGGTTTCGTGGGTGTTTTCTTTGGCCAGTTCATCGAGGACGGGCAGGATGAAAGCAGCGGTTTTACCGGTACCGGTTTGGGCACAGGCGATGAGGTCTTTGTGTTCTTTTATGGCCGGAATGGCCTGTTCCTGAATGGGGGTTGCTTCTTCGAAGCCCATAAATGAAATGGCTTCCAACAGGGTATCGGACAAATGGAGTTCTTGAAATTTCATGAAAATTATTATGGTTTGATTTTAGGAATTACCGGTGGCAAAGGTACAAAAGCTGTGGAACTGCAAAAAAACAGCCGTGCCAGTGGCTGGAGCGGCAGCGCCCCGGTACGGAAACGGATGTGGAGCAGGCGGGCCGTGGCGACCACAGGAAGCCCACGGAAAGCCGTTGCGGAACACCGTTTTCCGGGCCGGGGACTACAGCGGAAGACACGCCCGGGCACCCAAAAAAGAAAAAGAGCCGTTCTCCATTTCAGAATTTATTCAGATTTCATCCGTAATTTTGCCAACGAAAGGAGCAGTAATGGACAGAAAGAAAGCGAGGATTTACCGGGAAAAGAAGACCGTGGAGGAGATGATCAGGCTCTATTGCCATCAGCACCACGGAACGCAGGGGGATGCTTTATGCCCGCATTGTGAAGCTTTGCGCGATTATGCTTTTTTGCGGGTGAAGAAGTGTGTTTTCGGGGTGGACAAGCCTACGTGTAAAAACTGTACCATTCATTGTTATGCGCCGCAGCGCAAGGCTGAAATCAAAGAGGTGATGCGGTATGCGGGCCCCCGGATGATGTTTCATTCGCCGGGTTTGGCACTGATGCATCTGATTGATGGATGGAAAGACAAGGCGCTGATAGAGAAATTCCTGGCGGAAAGGGAAAAGAAAGCGGGACAAAAGTAACGTTTCGCTGTTACAGATAATGGTTATGCCGTTTCATTTGTTTTCGGACGTGTTGGAGGACAACCTTTCGGGGTCGGGCGATGTACTGCGCAAAGTGCAGCAGGAACTGCTCGGTGTGCCGCCGGATACATCCTTTGAAACGGCCACCATCCTGGGCCTTCTGCAGCAAGTGGAAGCGCAGTTTCCGCATTTTGCCCTGTTGTTTCATTTTATCCGGTTTTTGCGGAATACCCTGAAAGACAAAGTGGTTGTTACCGGAAAAGAGCTGTCCGGCCGGGTAGAAGATTATGTTTTGCATTGGGAAAATGCGCAGCAACAGGCGGCCGAAAACCTGATCCGCACGGTTTCTTTGGAACAAAAACAGATTTTGCTACACAGCAACAGCTCGGCCATTCACCGTTTGTTTTCGCTTTTGTCAGAGAGGCGGATTTTTCCCGTGGTGTGGCAGACCGTTTCGTCACCGGCCGGCGAAGGGGTAAAACAGGCGGAAAGGTTGCACCGGATGGGATTTCAGGTGCATTTGTTTCACGAAGATGCGGTATCGAAATTCATGGACCGTCTGGATTTGGCTGTTTTCGGTGCCGACCTGTTGTGGGCCGAAGGATTTTTGAACAAGACGGGCAGCTATCCGCTGGCGCTGATGTGCCGTCGTTTCGGGAAACCGGTGTATGTGCTGGCCGAAAGCCGGAAAAAGGTGGATGCGGCGCAAACGGGAAAAGAACGGTTTGAACAGTTTTTGCAGGAAGACCTCAAGCCACCGGTAGAGTTGGTAGCAGGTCAAACCGCATTGCAGGTGCACAATTATTATTTTGAAGCGGTTCCGTTGTCGTTGGTTTCGCGGGTGTTTATGGAAAATACGGGAAACATTCCGGAAAATAAAAGATAAGCAAAGAGTAGAAATACCGAATCTGTTTGATACCCGGGAGCACCTCCGAAAATTAGAAAAGCAAGATTCATCCTGAAAATTCACGGATTTTCCCGCGCGGCGGGGACGCTGTTTAGTCCTCTTTTTACGGAAGGCTTTATTTCTTAAGTTTGCTGCATGGATCGTGCGGTTACATGGACATTGGTTTTTTTTGGCCGGCTGGTGGGTTGGATTCCTTTCGGGGTATTGTATGTTGTTTCCGATTTTGTGGCATTTGTGCTTTACCGGGTGTTGGGTTACCGGCGCAAAGTAGTGGAGGAAAACCTCCGGCGGTCGTTTCCCGGCTTATCGGAGCAGGAGCTGAAAAAATTGGTTCGGGAGAGTTACCGTAACCTGGCCGATGTGTTTGTGGAAGGGATAAAAGGGCTCACCATGAGTGATGAAGAATATTTGAAACGGTACCGTGTGGTGAACCTGGAGGTCTTAAAAAAATATTGGGAAAAGCAGCAAAGCACGGTATTTTTGCCTTCGCATTACGGCAATTGGGAATGGGGGACAAAAGCTACGCCGCTGCAATTGGGATATAAAAATGTGGTCATCATTTACAAGCCGTTGTCCAGCAAGCCGGCCGACCGTTTTTTTAAGCAACACAGGGCGCAGAAGGGACTTGTGCTGGGATCCATTTACGAAACCATGAAACTTTTCCGGAAGTATTCGCCCGATTTTTCGGCTTTTATTTTGGTTTTGGACCAAAGTCCGCCGCCGGTCGCCAAAAAAGTTTACTGGGTGGATTTTCTCGGACGTCAAACGGCTTTTTTACGGGGAGCCGAACTATTTGCAAGGCAATACAACCTGCCGGTGGTTTATTCCGAATGCCGGCGGGTGAAACGGGGTTATTACGAACTGACGCTTACGCCGATTACAGACGATCCGGCGTCTCTGCCGGATGGGGAACTGACCCGCCGGTATGCCCGCATGCTGGAAAAAACCATCCGCGAAAAACCGGAAAACTGGTTATGGTCGCATCGTCGCTGGAAACTTACCAAACAATAATTCTTCTTTTTCCCAACTCCGGAGAGACCGTTTCCCAGGTTTTAAAAAATCATTAAATTTTTACAGAATATTGTAACAGCCGTTTTTGGGGGTTGTCTCATCTTTGCATAAAAAATCATAATATCCATCAACATGTTAAATCTTCATCAAAAAAGAAATAAACTCTTTCAATTATTTACCAAAAGGATGACATGGCTTTTGTTGCTGTTTGGCGTTGTTTTGATTGCGCCTGTCAGTGCACAGAATCCATTGGTAAACCAAACGATTGAAAAAGCAAAGGTGTTACGGAACGAGAAAAAATTCGGAGAAGCGGCCCGCCTTCTCGGTGATTTTGAAAAAAAATATCCCGGAAATTTGTGGATTGAGCAACTTTATGCTCAGACGCTGTTTTGGTTAAAAGATTACCGTACCGCCGATCTTGTGTATCGCCGGGCCATTGGCTATCATCCCGCAAATCCGGACTTAAGGTACGGTTATGCCGAGATGCTGTTTGCCGAAAATAAATTGGATGAAGCTGTGCAACAGTTGCAGGTATATGTGGATCTGAAGCCGCAGGATGCTGCCGGTCAGGCGTTTCTTGGAAAGGTGTTTTATTATCTTCAACAGTTCCGGAAGGCGGAAAAACATCTGGCTTTGGCCGTTGGGCAAAACCCGTCCGACAAAGAAACCGAAAGCCTCTACCGGGAGGTTTACCGTATTGTCAGCCCGCAGCTTTCTTTTGCTGCTGTGTACATGAACGATGACCAACCGTTGCAGTCATTTGGTACGCAAGTAAAGTTTCAGTGGTTTGTTTCCAACGCTTTGGATTTGGATGTTTCGGGAACGGGTTTTCGCTATTTTGACATATCCGATCCGGGGATTATTTCCAAAATAGAGGCTGGGAACCGGTTTCATTTCGCAAAGGCCCATTTGACCTTCCGTTTGGCCGGGGCTTGGTTTTATGCAGATGCTTTACAGACGCAGGACTGGGGAGGCAGCGTAGAGCTGGAAAAGAAATTAGGAAAGGTAGTAAGGGTAAGTCTTGAGGCCGGGCGCACCAATTACACTTACACCGTTGCCAGTGTGGAAAATAATTTACTGATGGTGAATCAATATGCCCTTCATTTGGCTGTTGGAAAAAGCAATGGATGGAACGGCGAAGCCGGCGGACGGTATCAGTTTTTCCCCGATGATAATTATGTAAATGCTTTTTATGCCTGGTTTTTGAGCCGTCCCGTAAAATTATCGGGTTTCCGTCTGGCTTTCGGATATGCATTCAATTACATGGATTCGAAGGAAGACCGGTTTGAACCCAAACCGGGAAACCGGTTTCAGGGAGCCGCCGGCAATGTGGAAGGTGTTTACGTGCCCTATTACACGCCGCACAATCAGTATGCCAACTCGCTTTTGGCTAATTTCAACTATCGTTTTTCTTCCTATGCCGCGTTATACGGGCATGCTTCCGTAGGCGTATATTCGCAAACCTATGCACCCGGTTATACATTGTCAAACACCGGGAACTACGAAAAAACGTTTTCATATCAGTCATATACGCCGTTGGATTTGGGGTTACGTTTTCAGGCGGATATTTCGCGAAAAGCAAAGTTCAGTTTGGATTATACTTTTTTGCAAACGTATTATTACAGCAGCCATAATGTGCGTCTTGCGTTCAGTTATTATTTTTAGGAAGTATGGGTTTCGGGAAAAGGAATAAGGATTATTGGCAATTTTGGGAAGCCGGTGAGGTAACTCCCGTCCGGCGCTTTTTCTTGTTGATTTTGGTGATTGCGGGAGTCATAAGCATAGCCCGTTTTTTCGATTGGTGGTTCCGGCAGGGGCATATGGCTTCGGTTCCCCTTTTCATTTTACTTTCGTTGATGGTGTGGTACGGCATTTTGCGTATGTTGCTCATTTGGGTGAATTACCTGGGGATAAAGAAGCCGCCACGGGAGGAACCCGAGAAAGGGTTGAAAGTGGCCATTTTCACCACCAGTTCGCCCGGTGAACCGTTGAGTATGTTTGACAAAACACTGGAAGCCTGTGCCCGGATTACTTATCCGCATACTACGTATCTGCTGGATGATACGCAGGATCCACGGTTCAGGGAAGTGGCCGAAAAACATGGAGCCGTATGGTTGGAATTGGTGGGCTTACCCGGTGCCAAGGCCGGGAAAGTGAACAAAGCCTTGCAGATGATCGAAGAAGATTTTGTCCTTATCCTGGATCCCGATCACATTCCGTTTCCCAACTTTTTGGATGAGGTACTGGGTTATTTCAAAGATGAAAAAGTGGGATTTGTGCAGGTTTCCCAGGCCTATTATAACCAGTACCGGTCGTTTACTGCAAGGGGGGCTGCCGAACAGACCTATACTTTTTACGGTCCAACCATGATGGGTATGTATGGCTACGGAACCAGTGTAGCCATTGGTGCCAATTGTACTTTCCGTAAAAAAGCGCTGGAATCGATCAACGGACACGGTGTAGGCTTGGCCGAAGACCTCATTACGGCTATCCGGTTGCATGCTGCCGGCTGGAAATCGGTGTTTCGTCCGGTGGTGGTTAGCCGCGGATTGGTACCCGAAGATTTCGGTTCGTTTTGTAAACAGCAGCTCAAATGGTCGCGAGGGGTTTTTGAGGTGCTTTTTGCAGAGTGGCCCCGGCTTTTTAAAAAGCTTACCGGCTGGCAAAGATTGTCGTACCTTACCATTTCAACCTATTACCTGGTAGGGATAACCACTTTTTTGTATGTGGCCATTCCGTTTCTCTATTTTTGGGCCGGGTGGCTGCCGGCCAATATGGATTTCGCCGAATTTCTCATTAAAGGGTTACCGGTGGCGTTTATTGCCGTCCTTATTTATCTTTATGTGCAACAATGGCTCAGTCATCCTCCCTCCGAAAGAGGCCTGCACTGGCGGGGCATGATTCTTAAATTTGCCACCTGGCCGGTATTTTTTCTGGGGGCCATGCTGGCAATTGTCAATGCCGACATTCCTTACATTCCTACGGCCAAAAAAGCGGTAAAAGGGCTGAGTCCCTTTACACGACCGCTGATTTTTCAGGTACTTCTCTTTGTCTTTACGCTGCTTTACGTGATCTACGACCGGTTGTATGTGGTTTCGGAAGGCCTGCTGACGCTTACCAGTCAAAAAGTTTGGGGAATGTTTGCTTTTGCTTTTGTGGCCATAGTCATGGTTACCGGAGGGATTTATGCCGCTTATGCCTCACGGGACCTTACCCCGGAGGAACCTTGGGAAAAAGTGGATTTGAAAAAGATTAAAACAATAAAAAATGGAAAATAAAATAAAACGGTTGGCTTTTGTCAGTGGTGCCACCCTGTTGGGCATAGCACTGGTGTTGTTGTTTGTCTTTCTTGGAAACCGTTCCAGCGGCCCCATTTCGGAAGTGCTTTCTTCTTTGGGGAATACTGTGACCGACGTGGAACATGCCCTTTTGATCAAAGGACGAGTCCCCGTACGGACGAAAGCGCTGGCATGGTTTGAAAAACACAGGGATGATACGGCTTATCTCCGTCATCCCGATTCCATATTGCTTGGGGTTTACGATAATCACTACCTAAAAAGTTTTGATAACATATTACGTTTTGACAAAATGTTGGATGCCCCATTACCGATTATTCATATTTATGTGGCCTGGGGCGACAAAGAAAAAGAGCAATTTCCCATGTTGTATGCCAAAGCCATTTATGATTTGGGCTCTACTCCCATGATCACGTGGGAGCCGTGGCTTGGTGATTTTCAACGCGAGGAACATTCTCTTCCTGTGGTGGCGAACCCGGACAAAAAGGGTATGAAAGCTGTGGCCCGTGGGGACTATGATTTTTATATTAAAAAATGGGCGTTGGCCATAAAAAGTTTTGGCCACGTGGTTTTTATCCGGCTGGGCCATGAAATGAACGACCCGTATCGTTATCCCTGGGGGCCGCAAAATAACAAACCGGAAGATTTTGTTGCCGCCTGGCGGCATGTGGTAAACCTTTTCAGGCAAATGAAAGTGAACAATGTGGAATGGGTGTGGGCTCCGCAACCGGCCTACCTTCACTACAAAGAATATTATCCGGGAAAGGATGTGGTTGACTGGGTGGGGGTGGGAGCCCTGAACTACGGCACGGTTGCCCCGTGGTCTAAATGGTGGTCCTTTAAAGAGATTTTCGGAAATTATTACAACCGTTTGAATCTGTTCGGAAAACCCATAATGATTACCGAAATGGGAAGCCTGACGGTGGGGGGCAACAGAACAGAATGGTTCCGTGAGGCTTTCCGTAACCTTCCGGAAAAATACCCGCGTCTTAGGGCTCTTGTGTTTTTTAACGATAACAGAGACAATACCACATTGAACAAAACGCTGGACTGGAGCATTGTGGAAGATACAGCCACTTGCAAAGCCATCCGGAAAGAAATAAAAACGACCTGGCATATGCCTGTCACCAAGACTTTAAAACCAAATCATCCGGCTGCCGTCCGGATGACAAAAAAAACCGGTAAATAAAAGGGGTTTTGTTATAAAGTTGTTTATTTACTGATTGATCAGGTTCTTAGCAAATTTTCGTTTTGCAAGCTTTAAACAACTTCTATTTGAAACAACAACAATAATAGACGGAGAAAAGAGATCTTTTTATAAACAGCTGTAGAAAACCGGATATTTTTTATTCATAAGCTTTCATTTGCTCCAAAACTAATAAACATAGTCCTTTGAAAACTTTTTAGCCTCCTTTTTGTC
>CAYYRE010000081.1:0-11465 GCA_964473895.1 uncultured Lentimicrobiaceae bacterium
TTCTATACGAAATAAAAAAACACATGGTCCAAGCGGACGCTTGAACCATGTGTAAGTCCGCTTGGTGAAATAAAAAATCCCCCCCTGGTTCAAGCGTCCGCTTGGACCAGTGTATCCTGCTAATTTTCCACAAGATGTTCCAATCCTAATTCTTGAATGCTTTTTTCGCGCATTTCCACTTTCCGGATTTTTCCGGTGACCGTTTTAGGACATTCTTCCACAAACTTAAAATACTTGGGAATTTTGTAATGGGCAATCTTGCCTTTGCAGAAATCAACCAATTCCTTTTCGGTAATTTCCACCCCTTCGTGAATTTTCACCCAGGCCATGACCGCTTCGCCGTATTTTTCGTCCGGCACACCGATCACCTGCACATTATTTACTTTGGGATGGGTTAGCAGGAAGGCTTCAATTTCTTTCGGGTAAATGTTTTCGCCGCCACGAATGATCATGTCTTTGATTCGCCCAACGATGTTGATATAGCCCTCATCGTCAATAGTAGCCAGGTCGCCGGTGTGCATCCAGCGGGCGCTGTCGATGGCTTGCCGTGTTTTTTCTTCATCGTTCCAGTAGCCCAGCATAACGCTGTAACCGCGGGTACACAACTCGCCTTTTTCACCGCGTGGCACCACCAATCCGGTTTCCGGATCAATAATCTTTACTTCCTGGTGGGGATGCACCTGGCCCACGGTGCTCACCCGTTTGTCGAAGGGCGTATCCGAAGTGGTTTGGGTGCTCACCGGGCTGGTTTCGGTCATGCCGTAAGCAATTTGCAGGTCGGTCATTTTCATCACATCCTGTACTTTTTTCATAAGTTCCACCGGACAAATCGAACCGGCCATGATGCCGCCGCGCAGGCTGGTCACATCATATTTTCCGATGTCGGGATGATCCAACTCGGCATGAAACATGGTAGGAACGCCATACAGAATAGTGGCTTTTTCATGGTCGATGGTACGGATGACTGCCTCCGGATCAAAAGCCCGGCTGGCATAAATCACTGTGGCACCATGCGAAAGACATCCCAGGTTGCCCATTACCATACCGAAACAATGATACAGCGGCACCGGAATAATCATTCGGTCTTTTTCGGTGAGGTGCAACGATTCGGTAACAAAAAATCCGTTGTTCAGGATATTGTGATGGCTCAGGGTGGCCCCTTTCGGGAAACCGGTGGTTCCGCTGGTATATTGGATATTGATGGGTTCATCAAAATGGAGGGTGGCCGAAATTTTATCCAGCACTTCCGGTTTGATTTCATCACCGAGTGTCATCACATCCTGCCACGAGAACATACCCGGACCGGCTTTTTCTTCCACCGTAATGATGGTATTCAATTCGGGCAGGCGGGTTTCGCGCAAATATCCCGGGTCGCTATACTGCAGCTTGGGCAGCAGTTGATACACCATATCGGCATAATCGGCGTGTTCGGTTTTTTCATCAATCACCAAAAATTTACAGCCCGACTGTTTTAAAACATATTCCAGTTCATGAACGCGGTAACTGGGGTTGATATTCACCAAAATGGCGCCCAGTTTGGCGGTGGCATATTGCAAAACGGTCCATTCGGCCCGGTTGAGTGCCCAAATACCGATCCGGTCGCCTTTTTGCAATCCCATGGCATGCAGACCGAGGGCACAAAGGTCAACTTGTTGTTTCAATTCCCGGTAAGTCCAACGGATGTTTTGGTGAACCACCACAAGGGCTTCGACATCGGGAAACCGTTCAACCGTTTCATCGAACATTTCACCAATGGTTTTTCCCAACAAAGGAACGCTGCTGATTCCGCTTACATAACTCAGTTTTGACATAACGCAATAAAATTTTAACCGCTGCAACAGTGGTTTAATAGTTAATAAATCAATTTAAATCAGGCTGTAAATGTCCTTTTTCTGTTCATTGGTGTAAAAGTAGAAAAATATTGCAAAAAGAAAAATTCTGCCTTTTTTTCCTTTGGCAGGCAACTTTTTATCTTGTCCTTTTCGTAGCACACGGCACAAAAAGCGCTGTTTCCTGTTTTTTACACCCATTAAATCCTTATCTTTACCCACCAAAACAAACTTTCATGGAAAAACGTTGGGTGGTAAAAGAAGAAGCTGACAGGCAGGTTGTTGAGCGTCTGGCAAAGGAGCTCTCCATCAGTCCGAAGCTGACGAATTTACTGGTTCAGCGCGGGGTCACCACCTTTGACGAGGCCAAATCTTTTTTCCGGCCTTCGCTCAAGGCGTTGCCCGATCCTTTTTTAATGAAAGACATGGACAAAGCGGTGAACCGGATTCTCGAAGCCATTGCGGCCAACGAAAACATCATGGTTTACGGCGATTATGATGTGGACGGCACCACGGCGGTTTCACTGGTTTATTCTTTTCTGAAAAACATCCACAAAAAGGTAGAATTTTATATCCCCGACCGTTATCTGGAAGGCTACGGGATTTCCATCAAAGGAATTGACACGGCCGCCGACCACCATGTGAAGCTGATCATTGCGCTGGATTGCGGAATTAAAGCGGTGGAAAAAATTAAATACGCTTCCGATAAAGGCATTGATTTTATCATTGGTGATCATCACCGTCCGGGAGAACAGCTTCCGGAAGCAGTGGCCGTGCTGGACCCCAAGCGCAGCGATTGCCCCTATCCATACAAAGAGCTATCAGGTGCCGGGGTAGGGTTTAAACTGACACAAGCCCTTGCGGCCAAACTCCGCATTCCGGATGAAAAAGTATTTGCCGCCCTGGATTTGCTGGCCATCAGCATTGCTGCCGACATTGTCCCCATTACGGGTGAAAACAGAATACTGGCTTATTACGGTTTGAAACAAATCAACAGCAACCCGCGGCCGGGGGTTTATTCCATCCTCAAATCATCGGGATTTGAGCGGGTGGCAGAAAACGGCAAAGGACAAAACGTTTTTTCGCGGGAAATCACCATCAGCGACCTGGTCTTTGTGGTGGGGCCACGCATCAATGCCGCCGGACGCATCAAAGATGCCACCGATTCGGTGCGTCTGCTCATCAGCAACCGGGACGACTATGCCGAAAAACTGGGCGGCGAGATCAATGTGCTGAACACCACCCGGCGCGACCTCGACAGCACCATTACCGAGGAAGCCATCAATATGATCAATGCCAGCGAGGCGTTGAAAAAGAAAAAAACCACCGTCCTGTTCAAAGAAGAATGGCACAAAGGGGTGATCGGCATTGTGGCTTCGCGGCTCATCGAACATTTTTACAAACCGACCATTGTGCTGACGCTGGCCGATGGGCTGGTTACCGGCTCGGCGCGTTCGGTAAAAGGTTTTGATATTTACGATGCCATCGATTCGTGCAGTCATTTGCTGGCCCATTTCGGCGGGCATACTTACGCTGCCGGTTTGGCAATGAAGCCGGAAAACCTGGAACCTTTTTTGGAAGAATTTGAGGCTTATGCCGAAAAACACCTCACCGAAGAGATGCTGGTTCCGGAAATTGAAATTGATGAAGAACTCTATTTGAGTGATATCAATTCAAAGTTTTACCGTATCCTGAAACAGTTTGCCCCTTTCGGTCCCGGAAACATGTCGCCGCTGTTTGTTTCGCACCACCTCATCGACACGGGTTATGCCAAAGCGGTAGGAAAAAACGGCGATCCCCGCCATTTGAAATTCGAGGTGGTTCATCGCGACCATTCGGGGAACCCGCTCAAAGCCATTGCCTTTAACATGGGCATGTATTGCGATGAAATGAAAAAAGGAAAAACTTTCAGCCTGTGTTATCATTTGGACGAAAACACCTGGCTGGGGCAAACGTCGTTGCAGTTACGGGTAAAGGATATCCGGTTTCAGGAGGATGGGGATTAAAACCGGAACCGGCCCGGAAAATACACAGAAAAAATTGCCGCCCAAAGAAAAAGCTTTGGGTATTTTATCACTCGAATTTTCAACTTGATATACGTTTTCAGCCTGCAAAGGCCTCCATCCACAAACGTTCACCGAGAAAGTATTTTTGTTATGGTTACGGGCAGTTGCGCCCGGCTCCGCAGGAGTTCCTCAGGAAGATAGGAACGGCAGCCCGCAGGCCGGCAGCGGACTGGAGGCTTGCAGAGACGGGGCTGACGGGAGGAAGCCCCCGGAAATGCTTAGCCGACACCGCTGCGGGACGAGGACTACAGTGGATAGCCCGGCAGGCGCCCTGAAAAAAACACCCTTCTTTATCCTTTTAATCGAATTATATTACTTTTGCAGCGCATTTTTTACCCTTGCATACACTAAAAAACTTTGAATATGGCCAAAAACCTGGTAATTGTTGAGTCTCCTGCTAAAGCCAAAACCATCGAAGGATTTCTCGGAAAAGATTTTACGGTAAAATCGAGTTTGGGACATGTGATGGACCTGGATGCGAAGAAACTGAGTGTGGATGTGGAGCATGATTTCGAACCGCAGTATCAAATCAGTCCGGACAAGAAAAAGCTGGTGAGCGAGTTGAAAAAAATGGCCAAGGCGGCGGAAACGGTTTGGCTGGCATCGGATGAAGACCGTGAGGGAGAGGCCATTTCGTGGCATTTATACAAAGCGCTGAAGTTGGACGAAGCGAAGAGTAAACGGATTGTATTTCATGAAATTACGAAAAATGCCATTTTGCATGCCATTGAAAATCCGCGGGGAATTGACCGTAACCTGGTGATGGCACAACAGGCACGGCGTGTGTTGGACCGGCTGGTGGGTTATGAGTTGTCGCCTTTGTTGTGGCGCAAGGTAAAACCCTCGCTTTCGGCGGGTCGCGTGCAGTCGGTGGCCGTCCGGTTGATTGTAGAGCGCGAAGAAGAAATTAAAAAGTTTCAATCGACCTCTTCGTTCCGGACATTGGCGGAGTTCCGTTTGTCGGACGGGAAAGACACCACGGCTTTTACGGCCGAATATGCCGAGCGGTTCAAGACTTTTGAAGCGGCCAAAGCGTTTATTGAAAAGCAGGTGGATGCGGTATTCCGTGTGGCTTCGGTGGAAAAGAAACCGGGGAAGAAATCGCCGGCACCACCGTTTACCACTTCCACTTTACAGCAGGAGGCTTCGCGTAAACTGGGGATGTCGGTGGCCAACACCATGCGGGTTGCCCAGCGGTTGTATGAGTCGGGAAAAATCACTTACATGCGTACCGATTCGGTCAACCTTTCGGCACAAGCCATTGCCGCCGCCAAAGCGGAAATAGAAGCAACCTTCGGAAAAGACTATGTCAAAACCCGCCGCTACACCACCAAAAGCAAAGGGGCGCAGGAGGCCCACGAAGCCATCCGCCCCACCTACTTAAACCGCCAAAGCATTGATGGTCCGGCGGATGAACAGCGTTTGTATGCACTGATTTGGAAGCGAACCATTGCCTCGCAAATGAGCGATGCCGTTTTGGAAAAAACGCAGGTGAAGATTGACTCGACGGCGGCGGACAAAAAGTTTGTGGCGACGGGCGAGGTGGTCAAATTTGATGGCTTTTTGAAAGTTTACCGGCCTTCGACAGAAGATAACGAAGAAAAGCAGGAAGCTTCGCTGTTGCCTGCACTGGCAGCCGGCGATGTGCTGGATTTGTTGGAAATGCGTTCGACGGAAACTTTTACCAAACATCCGCCGCGGTACACCGAGGCGAGTCTGGTACGGAAAATGGAAGAGCTGGGCATTGGCCGGCCTTCCACCTATGCACCCACCATTTCCACCATTCAAAAACGGGAATACGTGGTGAAAGAAAGCCGCCCGGGCGAAAAACGCACTTTGCGTAACATTATTCTGAAAGATGGAAAAATAGCGGAAAAAGCCATCAAGGAAAATACGGGTACCGAAAAAGCCAAACTTTTCCCCACCGACATCGGGGTGTTGGTCAACCGGTTTCTCGAACAGTACTTTCAGGACATTGTGGATTATCAGTTCACGTCGCGTGTGGAGAAAGAATTTGATGAAATTGCCGAAGGCAAGAAAGAGTGGAACCATATTATCAAAGAGTTTTACGGTCCGTTTCACGAAAAGGTTGAATCCACCCTGAAAAATTCGGGGAAATTCAGCGGGGAGCGGCTGCTGGGCAAAGATCCCCAAACGGGAAAGAACGTCTATGCCAAAATCGGCCGGTACGGTGCCATTGTACAAATCGGTGATACCGAATCGGACGAAAAACCGCGTTTTGCCGGGTTACAAAAAGGACAAAGCCTGGAAACCATTACGTTGGAAGAAGCACTGAAACTTTTTGAATACCCCCGCCACCTCGGCGAATACGAAGGCGAAGCGGTGACTGTAGCCATAGGGCGTTTCGGCCCTTACGTGAAACACAACAAGCTGTTTTATTCCATTAAAAAAGAGTACAACCCGGCTTCGCTGACACTGGAAGAAGCCATAGAAATTATTGAAGCCAAGCGGAAAGCCGACAGGGAAAAGGTGATAAAAACTTTTCCGGAAGACCCCGATGTGCAGGTGTTGAACGGTCGCTGGGGACCTTATCTCGTCATCAAAAAACAAAATTACAAGATTCCGAAAGACCGCGAGGCCGCCGTGCTGACGCTGGAAGATTGCTATGCCATTGCCAAAGACCCGAAAAACATGCCGAAAAAACGGTTCTCACGAAAAAAGAAATAAACAAACCGGATTGGCACCTTAGCCGATTCGGCTTTTGCCACGCGGTTTTTGGTATTTGTATTTTATGACTTGATCCCTTTCGTTTTTTGAAAGATGCCGGATAAATTCCTATTTTCGTTGCCCGTAAGCCTTATGCCCTATGGATATTGAAATGTACTTTGAGCCGGTCAGCATAGACTTGTCGGCTTTTACCGCTCCTTCCGACAATTTTTATGTCGCTCATTTGATGGATGTCTTTGCGGAAAAGGGAAGTTTTCCGGATTTGACGGATGCCGGTATTGCCCTTGTAGGCGTAAAAGAAGACCGCAAAGCCCTGAAAAACAAGGGGTGTGCCGAAGGACCCGATGAAATCCGGAAAGCACTTTATCCGCTGATGGCACACTGGAACAGTTTGAAGATAGCCGACCTCGGCAACATCCGGCAGGGGAACACCGTAGAAGATACCTATTTTGCCGTGCGGGAAGTGGTGGCCACGCTGTTGCGCAAAAACATCCTGGTGATCCTGCTGGGTGGCAGTCAGGATCTGACCTATCCCAATTACCTGGCGTATGAAGACACGGGGCATGTGGTGAACATTGCCGCCGTGGATGCCGTGTTTGACCTGGGGCAGGAAGAGCAGGATTTGAATGCCCGCTCTTACCTCAGCCGGATCATTTTACACCAGCCCAATTTCCTTTTCAATTATACGAACATCGGATACCAAAGCTATTTTGTAAACCGCGACGGGCTGCAGCTGATGAAAAACCTGTTTTTCGAGATCAACCGGTTGGGCAATGTGCGGGCCGATATTGCCGAAACGGAACCCATGGTACGGCATGCCGACCTGATGACGGTGGATATTTCGGCCGTTCGGGCAGCCGATGCGCCGGGGAGCTATTACGCCGGCCCCAACGGACTGAACGGCGAAGAGGCTTGCCGTATTTGCCGCTATGCCGGCATGAATGATAAGCTGACCAGCATAGGGTTTTATGAATACAACCCATCGCTCGATATCCGGCATCAAACGGCAAAACTTACCGCCCAAATGATCTGGTATTTCCTTGACGGATACGCAAACCGGCAAAACGACATCCCTGCGGAAAACAGCAAACACTTTGTCCGGTTCCGCGTGTACCTTGAGGATTACAAAGAGGAACTCTTTTTTCTGAAAAGCAAAAAAACCGACCGGTGGTGGATCGAAATACCGGTAAAGCAAAAAACCGGAAAGAAAACGGTGAAACATACCTATGCCCCATGCTCTTATGCCGATTACCAGCAGGCGCTGCAGCAAGAGCTGCCCGACCGGTGGTGGAAACTGCAGCAGAAGCTGATGTAGGGCTTATGCCGGCCGGGAAGGGGCCGGAATAAATTCCGGGGCAACGGGGCAGACCGGGCACTGCAAACAGTTGGTTGACCGGTAGTCGTTACTTTTTATTTCATGCTTTTGCCCGGGAATAAATTCCGGGGCAAAAGTTGAGCCGCCCGCCGAAGGCGGACTGTTTTGTTTGAGGTGCGTATTTTTTCTTTAACACCAGGGTTCTTTTGTGTTCTTTTCTGCCTTTCAGGTCCGATTCGACCTGAAAGGAATACAGGCGGCCGGCATTTTGCAGGGGAAAGTTGCACCGGGCACCAACGGCAGAGGGAAGGTTTGTAACGGGTTAGCTACGGTTTTTGTTTTGTGGAAAGGGGAAAAGGATAATGCAGAGATTTTTGCTCAGTTGAAAAAATTGTGACCGCTTTGCCCGGGAATAAACTCCGGGCAAAAGTTAAGCCGTCCGCCGAAGGCGGACTGTTTGCCATTGCGAAAATCTATTTGGCTAAACGTGTATTTTTTATTATATTTGCACGTGTATCAAACATCTTTCAAACCATGAATACCAAATTGACTTTAACGATGGAACGTGCTGTTATTGAAAAAGCAAAATCCTATGCGAAAAAACAAGGGCGCAGTTTGTCGGATATTATAGAGAACTACCTTAAGGTCGTAACGGCCGGGCAAGGAACATCCGAAGAATTATCCCCTTTGGTAAAATCTTTACGTGGCAGCTTTAAAGCCCCTGCATCATTCGATTATAAAGAAGAATTGAAAAAAGGACTTGCCGAAAAATACTTGAAATGATGAATGTATTGATTGACACGGATGTGATTCTCGATTTTTTCTTTGACAGAAAACCGCATTCCGGATATTCGGCCATCATTCTGGACCGCTGTGAACGGGGATTGTTAAAAGGATTTGTTACTCCGGTGATCATGAGCAATGTGTACTATTTGTTACGAAGAACGGCAAAACACAAACAGGTCATCGAAAAATTAAAGCAATTCTCAACCATTGTACAAATTTTGCCCATGGACAGCAGGGTGGTTGAAAAAGCATTATACGCTGATTTTAAAGATTTTGAAGATGCATTACAAAACTTTTCAGCAGTAAATTCCGGGAAAATAGAGCTTATTATTACCCGGAATGTGAAAGATTATAAGAAGAGTAGCCTCGCTGTGTTTACCCCTGAGGATTTCGTTTCTTTGAAAAAATTGTAACCGCTTTGCCCGGGAATAAACTCCGGGCAAAAGTTGAGCCGTCCGCCGAAGGCGGACTGTTTTGTTTGAGGTGCGTATTTTTTCTTTAACACCGGGGTTTTGGTGCGTTTTTTTCTGCCTTTCAGGTCCGATTCGACCTGAAAGGAATACAGGCGGCCGGCATTTTGCAGGGGAAAGTTGCACCGGGCACCAATGGCGGAAGGAAAGGTTTGTAGCGGGTTAGCTACGGTTTTTGTTTTGTGGAAAGGGGTCCCTGGTTTCCAGGTATGTTATCCCACCAGCAAATTACAGCCGCGTACATCGCTGTTGTCGAACCGGCCGAGTACTTCAAAACCACCGGGGGAATGCCGCTTGCCAAGGTCCTGGGTAGCAATAAAAGAACAGCTGTACAGGTTGGCCAGATCGATCACATTGATGCCGCCGCTTTTTCCCTCCGGCACGTAGGTCAGCGGATCGTTCACATCACGCATCAACACCTTCATCCAGGGCGGCGTGGTAAACAAGCCGTTGCCCCGCGAATAGGCCTGCGACAGCAGTTCGGTCATGCCGTATTCAGAAAAAATCATTTTCACCCCAAAGGCCTTCTGCAAGATCGCATGCAATTCTTCACGTACCATTTCACGGCGCCGGCCTTTCATGCCCCCGGTTTCCATAACCATCAGACCGGGGAAATCCATGGGATACTGTTCGGCCAAATCCAACAAAGCATAGGTCACACCGAGCAGGATCACTGGTCTTTTTTGTTGCTTCAGGTACAATAACCGGTCGGCCAACGCTTTGTAATCATGCAGGTAGAAGCCGCTTTCGTCCCGCCCGCTGTGGCGGATCAGACGGTCGGCCATGTAAACCAAAGAAGAGCCGGTACGCTCCAGATAAGAGGGCAACAAAGCCAAAAAAACATACTTTTCCGGTTTCCCGAAAAACCGTTGAAACCCTTGCAAAAAACTTTTTTCATACAACCCGAGACTTTTCACATAATGCCGGCTGGTGGTAGCTCCGGTGGTACCGCTGCTCAGAAATACCGCTTCCGGTTCAAAATCGCCGCATACCACACGATGGGTTTTAAACAATTCGATGGGCAGAAAAGGGATATCACCGATGGTTTGTACCGCATGAGGTTTCCTGCCGAGGGCTTCGGCAAACCGGCGGTAAACGGCATTATGCGCATACTGAAACCGGAAAACCTCCAGGGCCAGCCGTTCAAAAGCGGTTTCTCCGTTTACCGTAAAGATTTTTTTCTCGATGGTTTGGACTTCCTGCATATCCGTTTGCCGTTGTATGAAAAATTGTAATTTTACACGGTCATGAAAACGGTTGCAAAAATAGGGTTTATTCTGCTCATTCCGGCTTTGGTCTTTTTGGATTCCTGCCGGAAAAAGGAGCAATATCCCATTGTTCCCGAAATTCATTTCAGCCGTTTTCTTCTGGAAGCCGATACGGCGGCCCATGTGGCCCGGCGCGGGGTACTGGAATTTACTTTTCAGGATGGTGACGGGGACATCGGATTGCCGCCCAATGATTTGCAACCGCCGTTTAACCCCGGAAGCAAGTATTATTACAACCTGATCATTAAATACTACGAACGGCAACACGGAAAATTTGTGGAGGTTCCCCTGCTTTCCTGGAATCCCGATTCGGCACGCTACGACACCATTACTTTCAATGCACGTATTCCCTGGCTGACGCCGAAATTGGGAAACAAAGCCATCTCGGGGACCATTCAGGATACGCTTTTTATCGACAACCCGCTGTCGCCTTACGACACCATCCGGTTTACCTTTTTCATTTACGACCGGGCCCTGCATAAAAGCAATGTGGATTCCACCCCTCCCATTGTGCGGCGCTGGTAGATCGCTATTGATCTTCGGCCGGTATGCCGGAAAATTAACCCCGGATGAAAAAGTTGAACCTGCCGCAGGCCACGGCGTCATTTCAAAACAAAAGAACAACCGGTTGCAGGCAAAAGGGCTCCCCTTCCCTGCATACCGGACTTCCCGGCTACGGGCAGGGCTCTGCAAAGATGCACAAACCGTTTTCTGTGAAGAAAAACACAGTCCCGATGATCAAAAGGAAAAAAAGAGAAAATTAATTTCAACGAACCGGAAATGGAAACAAAATTTTTTTACATTTGCCCTTGACAAAACCAAATTATTGAGTATATTTGTTACTCAATTTGTGAATGGTTATTTGTGAATGAACGGTCTTTTTGGCCGGAAGAAGACATTCCGTTTAATTATCCACAACAATTATAAAAACCGATCCCTCATATGAATCACAAGGATTTAGATGTATGGAAATCAGCAATGTTGCTTACCGAAAAGGTTTACAGTAAAACGGTTGATTTCCCGGAACATGAACAGTTCGGAAT
>CAYYRE010000081.1:11565-13769 GCA_964473895.1 uncultured Lentimicrobiaceae bacterium
CCGAAAAGGTTTACAGTAAAACGGTTGATTTCCCGGAACATGAACAGTTCGGAATAACTTCCCAGCTCCGAAGGGCTGCCGTCTCCGTATCTGCAAATATTGCCGAAGGCTCCGCCCGGAAAGGGAATAAGGAGTTCATTCAATTCCTTTATATTTCATTAGGCTCATTGGCCGAATTAGAAACTTTAATCATTATATCAAATAAAGTCGGGTATCTTAATGACTCAAACAGAGATGATCTGCTTGAGTTAGTTACCCAATGTTCAAAACTAACATACGGTTTAATTAAATATTTAAAAAGTAAAGAGAAAGAATAGGTCAATTCACCATTCACCATTCACTAATATGCTCGAAGCCCTGATCACATCCAAAACCCGATTGAAGTTGCTGTTGAAGTTTTTCCTCAACAGCGATACTACCGGCTATTTACGTTCTTTGGAGCCCGAGTTTGGTGAATCGACCAATGCCATCCGGCAGGAACTGAACCGGTTTGAAGCCGCCGGATTGCTGAAAACGGACAAGGAAGGGAATAAAAAGGTGTACCAGGCCAACCGGCAGCACCCGCTTTTCCCCGAAATCAACAGCCTGCTCATGAAATATGTGGGCATCGACCAGATTATTGAAAAGGTGGTGAAAAAACTGGGACGGCTGGAACAGGTTTATCTCGTGGGAGAACTGGCCAGGGGAAAAGACTCGCCCATCATTGACCTATGGTTTGTGGGAGAACAATTAGATAAAAATTATTTGCTGGAGCTGGTGGAAAAGGTCGAAAACGTACTGGAACGTAAAATCCGGTACCTCATCATTAACCGTGAAGAGCTCCTGCACTTTTTAAAAACAAAAAACAAAAAAGAGTTGCTTTTGCTGTGGCAGAAGTAGCCTTTTTATAAAGCAGCAGAACCCCTCAGCATCAGTTCCTTACAAAAAGCGTATGGGACTTAGGAGGCGGAAGCATGTCTGGAGGAAAGGGTAAAGGTTAAAGAGGTGGAAAGTAAAGTTAGAAATTGAAATCACAATAATCAAATCACAAATTCCAAAACATATCCAAGAGCCAAAGGCCAACAGCCAACCGCCAACTGCCAAAGGCCAACCAGTTTAGCTATTGGCTTTTAGCTTTTGGAAGATTCCGGTAAGAGACAAATGAGAAATTTCAGAAATCTTGAAATCTGGAAACGCTCTGTAAAGTTTACCAAAGAAGTCTATCTGCTTACCAAAGGATTTCCGGATAAGGAGAAATATGGACTTATTTCACAAATGGAAAGAGCGGCTGTGTCTGTGGCCTCAAATATTGCAGAGGGAGCCTCAAAAAAATCACAAGCAGATTTTGCCAGGTTTCTTGAAATAGCGATGGGCTCGGCATTTGAACTGGAAACACAACTAACCATCGCAAAAGAATTAAATTACTTAAAGGAACAAGAGTTTGATAAAATGAAAAATCAATTGACCATAATTCAAAAACAAACTAATCAACTCATTTCAAAACTAAGAGCCAACACCCAATAGCCAATACCCAATAGCCAACAGCCAACACCCAAAGGCCAACACCCATAAAAATTAATTTAACAAACATTCCATGAATCCAAAACAATCCCTTTTAGAAAAAATCAGTGAAAATAAAGAAGTCATCGGAATCGTCGGTCTGGGATACGTAGGACTTCCCCTGGCCGTTTCCTTTGCCGAAGCCGGCGTCCATGTCATCGGTTTTGACAAAAGCCCCGAAAAGGTGGACAAAATCAAGCGTGGGGATAACTACATCAAAGACATCCGCGATGCGGTGCTGCGCGAAGTGGTGAATGCCGTTACTCTCGAGGCTACCACCGACGAAAGCCGTATGAAAGAGTGTGACGCCCTGATCATAGCCGTTCCGACGCCGTTGGATAAATTCCGTAAGCCCGACATGCGGTTTATCGAAAGCGCCTGCATCGATATCGGCCGCAACATGAAACCGGGTACTTTTATCAGCCTGGAAAGCACCACCTATCCCACCACCACCGAAAACCTGATGCTGCCCATTATCGAACGCGAAAGCGGACTGAAACACGGTGAAGATTTCTGGCTGGCCTATTCCCCCGAACGGGTGGACCCCGGCAACAAAAACTTCCATACCCGTAACACGCCCAAGGTAATGGGTGCCATGACCGAAGAAGGCATGGAAATCGGCAAAGCCATTTACCAAAAAGCCATCGACAACATCTATCCCGTTT
>CAYYRE010000082.1:0-13493 GCA_964473895.1 uncultured Lentimicrobiaceae bacterium
AAAGTTTTTGCGGCAGCGATTGGAGTGGCAGCGCCCCGGAGCGGAAACGGATGGGAAGCAGGCAGGCCGTGGCGACCGCAGGAAGCCCACGGAAAGCCGTGGCGGACCACCGTTTTCCGCTCCGGGGACTAAAACGGAAAGCGCGCCCGGCCGCCCGTGAAATTAAAGAAAAAATATTGGGAACTCTTTGGATGGAAAAGGGGAGCGGTTATTTTTGCGGCGAAGATTGTTGTAAAGCCCGCAGCAGTTTTTCGGGATTTTTGGATGGGAGGAAAAGTTGTTTCCCGTTGCTTTGGGTCAGTTGGATGCCCCGTACTTGGCGTGGACTGCCTTTTTTTTCGGTTTTTATGGAAAAACTTTTCAGCCGGCTTTTGGGGATATGGTAGCGGAAGAGGCCGAAAGGAACCATTTTGTAACGGATTTCGCGGTCGGTGACGGTGGTTTGAATTTTCAGGAAAAGCAGCATGGCCACGGGCAGAATAAACAAAAGCGACAGCACCACAAGCCCTGTGTTGGTCACCGGCCAGGGGCCGAAAAGTTTGCCTAAAATGAGCTGTCTGTAAAGGATGGTGGCAAAGAAAATGATTTCGAAGAGCAGGATCAAACGGATCCAGAAATGGTGCAGTGTTTGTGTTTCGGTAAAATATACGGTTTCGTTGTTTGTTTTTTTCATCGGTTCCGGTTTCAAGATTCGTAACAAATATATTTATATCTTTGCATTTGTCAACTGCAAAGCAAAGATACATGGAAGTAGAATATGTTATACTCGTTACCAAAGACGATAAACCGCTCGGGACCATGGAAAAGATGGAAGCGCATGAGAAAGGGGTTTTACACCGGGCATTTTCCGTTTTTATTTTCAATTCCGATGGAAAACTGATGCTACAGCAACGGGCATTGCACAAATACCATTCGCCGGGATTGTGGACCAACACGGTTTGCAGCCATCCCCGTGCCGGCGAAGAAACCCTTTCGGCCGCCCACCGACGGTTGATGGAAGAAATGGGCTTTGATTGTGAAGTGGAAGAAGCTTTTGCCTTTTTGTACAAAGCCGATGTGGGACAAGGGCTGAAAGAACACGAATATGACCACGTTTTTACCGGTATCTGCGATAAAGAGCCCGTCCCCAATCCGGAAGAAGTGGCCGACTGGAAATATATGGATCTGGATGCGGTGGCCAAAGATGTGAAAGAACATCCGGAACAATACACCGAATGGTTTAAAATTATCCTGAGCCAGTTTTTAAAGCACCTTAAAAAAACCGATGTGCGCTGATCGTTCCGGTTGTAAACACCGGATGCCAATGGTTTGGGCGGGGTAAAATACCCTTTAGTTTCCGGCTTTTCCGGCGGGTGATTTTGACGGGTGGAAGTGCTCGAATGGAAAAATAATCCGAATAGCGGAATATCTGATATTTTGTAAGGAATCTCTTTTGTTGCCGTCTATTCAACAAAAGAAAAGTTGCTTTATGTCAGAAAAAATCAGTGTGGCACCGGCCAAAAACGGGCCGTTGGTGGTGAAAGGTCTCTGTGAGGTGACCTCATCCAACGGGAACCGTGTTACTTTAAAAAAAACCGTAAGCGCTTTGTGCCGGTGCGGTCATTCCAAAAACAAGCCTTTCTGCGACGGAAGCCATGCCAAAGCAGGGTGGACGGATGAAAAGCAATCCGGCCGCCAGCCGAGAAGGGTGGATGATTACCGGGGAAAAAAAATTACCATTCACGACGACCGTGGTATTTGTTCCCATGCCGGATTTTGTACCGATGGCTTGCCCGGCGTTTTTCGGATGGGGAAAGAACCTTGGATTGATCCGGATGCCGAAACGTTGGAAAAGGTTATCGAAACCATCCGGAAATGTCCTTCGGGAGCCCTTAGTTACTCCGTGGATGGCGTGTTATACAATCGCTTTTCGGAAGAACCCGAACTGCAGGTGACCGAAGACGGGCCCTATTTTGTAAAAGGTTTTGTGGCCCTTGAGACGGATGATGACCCACCGGCTTCGCCCGAACATTATGCCTTGTGCCGGTGCGGCCATTCCAAAAACAAACCTTTTTGCGATGGGCAACATTGGTACCACAAATTCAGGGATGAGGGGGTGGTGAGGCCGGAGCAATACCACACCGAGGAAAAGATCGCTGCGATTCAACGGCTGGCGGAAACGGGGAAAAGTGAGAACTCGGCCATGAATACCACCAAAGTGTTTCCCGGACTGGATACGCTTGTTTTTAAAGGTGCCCAGCTCCATAAAATGCCCCTTAACAGCGATGTGGCGGTGAAAACCCGTACGGTGATTGGTAAAACGGCGCGGCAACCGTTGACTTTGGAAATACCTTTTTATGTTTCGCATATGTCGTTCGGGGCTTTGTCGCGCGAAGCCAAAATTGCTTTGGCCAAAGGGACTGCCCGTATGGGTACGGCCATGTGTTCCGGCGAAGGAGGGATGCTGCCGGCAGAACGCCGGGCGGCAACACGGTATATTTACGAGTTGGGAACGGCAGCCTTTTCGCACGATGACAACGCCATTAGGCAAGCTGATGCGGTGGAACTGAAAATAGGCCAGGGGGTGAAACCGGGGTTGGGCGGTCATTTGCCGGCCTTTAAAGTAACTCCTGAGATTGCCCGTATCCGTCACCTGTCCCCCGGCCAAGACTCTGTTTCACCGGGCCGGCTTGCCGGTGTCAACAATCTGGAAGACCTGCAAAAAAAAGTGGAGCGTATCAGGGACATCACCGGGGGAAAGCCGGTGGGCATCAAATTTGCTGCCGGATGGATTGAAGAAGACATTGCGTTTGCTTTAAAGGCGCATCCCGATTTTATTACCATCGATTGCCGCGGCGGGGCTACCGGATCTTCGCCCCGCTTTTTGAAAGACAACGTGGGTGTACCACCGGTATTTGCCGTTTACCGTGCCCGAAAATACCTTGACAAAGTAAAAAGCGATGTAACCCTGTGTGTGACAGGTGGGTTCCGTGACAGTGCCGACATTGCCAAAGCGCTGGCCCTTGGAGCCGATGCCGTTGCCCTTGCCACGGCGTCGCTCATTGCCATTGGATGTATCCAGGCACGCGTTTGCCATACGGGAACATGCCCGGCAGGTATTGCTACGCAAAACGAACAGTTGCGCGGGTTGTTGGACGAAGCGAAAGCCGTTGGTGGATTTGAGAATTTTTATCGGGCCACCAACAACGAACTCTGCGTATTTGCCCGCACCAACGGGGTGGACGATGTGCATAAATTGTCGTGGCACGATTTGGTAACCGACCATGCTGCTGTGGCGGAATTTACGGAAATCGAACATGTTTAAAAAAAGTAAATCCATGAGAAAATTTGAAAAACTCTCCACCCGCGAAGTGGTGTTGCTGATGAAAAACCGAAATACCCGCATCATTGATGCCCGGCCGGTGGATGCCTATAACGGATGGAGATGCCAAAACGAACGCCGTGGCGGTCACATTCCGGGGGCTAAATCGCTGCCTGAAAAGTGGACGAACTACATGGACTGGGTCGAAATTGTCAGGTCAAAAAAGATCCTGCCGGAGAACCGTATTGTGGTTTACGGCTATTCCGCAGAACAGATTGGGAAAGTAGCTTCTGCTTTTTTTCGTGCCGGATACCCTGATGTTTATGTGTATCTGTATTTTACGGATGAATGGAGCGCCGGTGGCGCATTGCCCTTGGAGTCATTGGCCCGCTACCGGCACCTTGTCTCTGCCCCATGGGTGCATACCCTGATTTCCGGCGGCAGACCGGCAGAATATGAAAATGAAAAGTATGTCGTTTGCCATGTGCATTACCGCAACCGCGATGCCTATCTTTCGGGACATATCCCGGGTGCCATCGACATGGATACCCTGGCACTTGAAGACCCGGAAACATGGAATCGCCGTAGCCCGGAAGAATTGAAAAAAGCATTGGAAGATCACGGCATCACCCACGATACCACCGTGGTACTTTACGGAAAATTTATGCATCCCGATAATGCCGATGATTTCCCCGGGAGTGCTGCCGGACACATTGGTGCCATACGCAATGCCATGATCATGCTGTATGCCGGGGTGGAGGATGTGCGGGTGCTCAACGGTGGATTCCAATCGTGGAAAGATGCCGGTTTTTCCGTAGAAACCACCGATGTGCCCAAAAAGGCTGTCTCTGATTTCGGTCTTGCCATTCCGGCCCATCCGGAAATTATTGTGGATATGCCCGAAGCCAAAGCCATGCTGAAATCTCCGGATGCCGAGTTGGTCTGTGTGCGCAGCTGGCCCGAATACATTGGCGAAGTGAGTGGATACAACTATATTGAGAAAAAAGGCCGGATTCCCGGTGCTGTTTTTGCCGACTGCGGTACCGATGCCTATCACATGGAAAATTACCGTAACCCCGACCATACCACCCGCGAAGCACAGGAAATTACAGCCAACTGGAAAACCTCCGGAATTACCCCGGATAAACACCTGGCATTCTATTGCGGAACGGGATGGCGGGGCAGCGAAGCCTTTTTGAATGCCTGGCTCATGGGATGGCCACGGGTGTCTGTCTTCGACGGCGGTTGGTTCGAATGGAGTAGCGATCCTACCAATCCCGTGGAAACAGGAGTTCCCCTGAAAAAAATGACAACTACATAAAACAAAACAGATGAAAGCAATATGGAATGGCAAGGTGATTGCCGAAAGCAATGAAATCATTAATGTCGAAAACAACGCATATTTTCCGCCCGAATCGGTGTACCGTGAGTTCCTTCAAGCCTCTGCTTCGCATACCGTTTGTCCCTGGAAAGGGGAGGCTTCGTATTATACTTTGGCGGTGGAGGGTAAAATCAATGCAGATGCGGCTTGGTATTATCCTCACCCCAAACCCATGGCCCAACGGATTGCCGGTTATGTAGCCTTTTGGAAAGGGGTGCAAATCGTTAACGAATAAGCCGGAATCTTATGAACTTTGTCAAAAAAACCGTTTCTCCGGAAGGGAAAATCGAATTGCACGATTATTTACCGGCTATGGGTATTGGCCCGGTGCGGCAGGAAATCTTGAATGGCCTTTTGGCCACCCCGAAACGGATTGCTTCAAAATTTTTTTACGATGCCGCCGGTTCCGAACTTTTTGAAGAAATTACCCGGCTTGAAGAATATTATCCCACACGCACCGAAAAAAGTATTCTTGCCGCGATGGCCGGAAATCTGGAAGTGGATTTTAAAGGTTTGAATCTGATCGAACTGGGCAGCGGTGATGCCTCCAAAATCAGTTTGCTGCTCCGGCAAATTCCTGGCCCGCTTTTGAAAACGGTACACTATTTTCCGATGGACATCAGCCGTCCGGCCATTGAAAAATCAGGACGGGAATTATTGCAAAAATTTGAATTGAAACAGATTACGGGCGTGGTGGCCGATTTTTACCATCAAATGCATGTCATTCCCAAAGTAAAAAACCGTTTGTTTTGCTTTTTTGGCAGTACCATCGGGAATTTTACCGAATCCCTGGCCCGCGATTTTATGTTTCGTCTCGGAAACACCCTGCAAAAAGGCGATGGCCTGCTGCTGGGTGTCGATATGGTAAAAGATGCCGGTGTGTTGGAAAGAGCCTATAATGATGAAAAAGGGGTTACTGCCCGGTTTAACAAGAATATCCTGCGGGTGGTCAACCGCCTGATAAATACCGATTTTGATCCGGAGGTATTTGAACATGTGGCTTTTTTTAACAAAACAAAAAACCGCATAGAAATGCATTTGCGTGCTATGACAGATATGGAAATCTCACTCGAAAGGGATAGGAAAATTGTCATCCGCATGGGGGAAACGATTCATACCGAAAATTCCCAAAAATTTACCCCGAGCGATATTAAAAAACTGGCCCGGTGGGCTTCGTTGGATACTGTCCGGTTGTTTTCCGACGAAAAGAATTGGTTCACATTGGCTTACCTTGTGAAGAGGTAATGTCCGTTTCCTCTTTATTTCGAAGTACTTGTGGGGTGCACCGGAAATGAGTATATTTATGCTTTCCAAACGGATAGGATATGTTACCGGCAATTGGTTTAAAAAGAATGCATACAGTACCGATTTGATTTTTTTAACGATTTCGACATGAAAGATTTTCGGCATAAAATTTTTTTCTTATCGAAAAATGTACTCCTGTTTTTGGGTATAGTGTTTCTGCTGTTTATTTTTTTAGGTTTTACGGACCTTCCTTTTTGGGCCTATTACCGACTCAGTTGTGCCCGTGAATACCATGCAATCCATCCGGCTAAAATTGTATTTATGGGTGCCGAAGGCATGCCCTCCGAAAAAAATTTAATCAGATGCTATTATACTGCCGAGTTTGCCCGTAAATTTCCTAAAGCTAAAGTAATCATAGCATTACCCGTACTACCCGGAAAAAACAGTGGACGGTATTTATCGAAAATTAAGAAAGAATTAATGACCAAAGGGGTTGACCCTACTCGTCTGGAATTTGAAACGGCCGGAACAAACACCTTTACGCAAGTCAGGAACATTTGCAAAAACATTACGCCGTCTGATTCGATTTTGGTTATCACAAGTCCGGAAAACATGAAAAGAACCCTCATGTGTTTTTACAAGAAAAACATTACCCATATCGAAGGTTTTGCAACTTTTGGAGCGGACTTAAATCCGAAGGCACTTCTAAAAACAGATGGTTCGGTTGATATGGTTCAATCTCTCAAACTGAGGTATAACATTTGGACCCAGTTTCAATACGAAATCATCGTTGCGAGAGAATATTTGGCTTTGTTGTACTATCAATGGAAAGGCTGGATTTGATGATTTTTCTCCTTCGAAATTTTATTACCGGTACCATGTTTCCGTCATACGGTATGCTTTGGCGAATTCTGTTCGTGAAGATGTGGCGCTGAAATTTTATGTTCCCGGACAACTCCCAAATCTAACTTCTAAAACCTGATTTCTAAATTCTAACTCCTAAAATCTAACTTCTAACTTCTAAAATCTAACTTCTAAAATCTAAAATCTAAAAACCACCTCCCGCTTAACGCCTGGCCCTTTCGCGGTCCAGTTTTTTCATTACATCGAAATAATTGCGTGTCTCTTTTACCACGACGCCCGAAAGCAGCAACAAAGCAATCAGGTTGGGGATGGTCATAAAGGTGATGACCATGTCCACAAAATGCCATACCACATCAATACCCCATACCGAACCGAAGAATACAAAAAGGCCGTAAAGGTAACGGTACGGTTTGATGGCTTTTTCGCCCAGCAGGTAGTTGGCGGCCCGGGTCCCGTAATACGACCAGCTGATGACGGTGGAAAAAGCAAACATCAGCAATCCGAAAGTGATAATGTGTTTGCCCCAATGGGCCAGTCCTACGGCTGCCAGTCCTTCATCCATGCCGGCAATGGTCATGCCCACCCCTTTGATGCCTGAGTGCCAGGCATCCGTACTGATGAGCATCAGGGCTGTCATGGTACAAATGATCAAGGTGTCTACCAGCGGTTCCAGCGAAGCTACCAGTCCTTCACGGGCAGAATATTCGGTTTTGGCTGCCGCGTGGGCTATGGGTGCCGACCCTTGTCCGGCCTCGTTGGAAAACAGCCCCCGCCGGATGCCCCAAATCATGGTCATCATAATGGTGCTGCCTACAAATCCGCCGGTAGCTGCCGTACCCGTAAAAGCACCTTTAAAAATCATCCCGAAAGCATGTGGCAGGTAGGCCGACCTGTCAATAAGCACCAGCAGAGTCGCTGCAACATAGGTGACTGCCATAAACGGTACCAGCTTGGCTGTTACCTCGGCAATCCGTTTCAGTCCCCCGACAATAATCAGCAGCACCAGACCCGTAATTACCAGTCCCGATGCCCAGGTCGAAAACCCGTAGGTGGTTTTCAGCGCATCGGTCATGCCGTTGGCCTGTGCCATATTGCCCGTGCCCAGCGAAGCCAAAATGGTGGCAACGGCAAAAACGCCGGCCAATATTTTGGCGGCACGCGGCATGTTGTACAATTTACCGATTCCGTCACGGATATAATACATGGGCCCTCCTGAAACCGTGCCGTCCGAATTAAAAACCCTGAATTTGTGTGCCAGCGTACACTCCGAATATTTCAAAATCATGCCCAAAAAACCGGTTACCCACATCCAAAACACGGCCCCCGGACCGCCGAGGTAAATGGCCAATGCCACACCCACAATGTTGCCGGTGCCTACCGTGGCCGAAAGGGCGGTGGTCAACGCTTTAAAATGGTTTACATCCCCTTCGTCTTCCTTGTTGTCGTATTTTCCGGCGACCACGCGAATCGAATGCCATAACTTAGTGACATTCAAAAATTTTAACCGGAAAATGAAGTATAACCCCGTGGGAACCAACATGAAAAGAATGGCATATCCGCCAATGTAGCTGTTATACCAAACAATTCCCTTATCAATGGTGTCTAAAAATCCGTTCATATGCAGGCAGGTTGAATGATGAAAAGGCAAATATGGGAAAAATATGGCAATTCCCTGAAAAAGTTTATGAACAGGTGGTGGATAAAGTTTTTGTGGGCGGCCGGGCGTGCTATCCGGCGTAGCGTCTTCAGGTTGCCCGGGCATTTGTAGGCGGTACGTGGGCTTCCTGTGGTCGCCTCCGCCCGCCAACAACTGCCACGGCATCCTTTCCGCCGGCTACTGCCTCCTATCACTGCCGCAATTTTAAACACAAATAGCGCCGGCGTCCGCTGGTGCTACCCGTAAAAGCGCCAGCGACCGCTGCTGTTGCTACATTTTTATTCCCTTGCCCCGAAAATTTTCGACCCGATGCGGACGATGGTAGCCCCTTCTTCAATGGCAATGGGATAGTCACCCGACATGCCCATGCTGATCTCTTTGAAATGCACGGCCCCGGCAAAATAATTTTCTTTCAAAAAATGAAAAATGCTTTTCAGCCGTCGAAATTCCGACCGGATTTGTTCCGTATCATCGGTATAGGTAGCCATTCCCATCACGCCGCACAAACGGATATTTTTCATTTGTCGGTATTCTTCCGTTTTCAGGATTTCTTCTGCCGAAGGCAGATCCAGTCCGAATTTGGAAGCCTCTTGGGCAATGTGAAATTCCAGCAGGCAGTCGATCACACGGTTGTTTTTTAAAGCCTGTTTATTGATCTCTTTCAGGATTTTCAGACTGTCCGCCGCATGGATGAGTGATACAAAGGGAGCAATATATTTTACCTTGTTTGTTTGCAAATGGCCGATGAAATGCCAGCGGATATCACTCGGCAGCTGCGGATACTTGGCTGCCATATCCTGTGCCTTGTTTTCCCCGAAATCCCGTTGACCGGCTTCATAAGCAGTCCGGATCATTTCCACCGGTTTGGTTTTCGATACCGCCACCAAAGTGACGTGTGCAGGAATGTCTTTCCGTACCTTTTTTAAATTACTTTGTACATCCATGATCATGGTTTTTTTGCAAAATTAAGGATTGTTACGGCAAAAAAACGTTCCCGGCTGCCCAAATGAAACTTTTTTACCGTAAAGTGTTCCTTTTGCCGGTTTCCCACCGGCCATGATGTTATGTTGCAGCGGGTTTAAGCTCCGCGAATGGCGCCGGACAGCATCTGTTGTTCCGGTGGTGTCGGGATGTCCGGTTATCGGCAATCACTGCTTATTGCATGCGCAATATTTTGCGAATGATTTCCAACAGCTCGTTTTCTTGCTGCAAAATGTCACTCAACAGTTTTATTTGTGTTCTTGTCCGTACGAGGTTGTGTTCAGGGTAATCCGTTTTGTAATAGATATTTCCCATTAAAAAATCCGTAAGAAAACGGAGGGTTTGTTCGTAAAGGATGGCTTTGGCTCCCAGCAGCAGGTTTTGCTTTTCGGGTTCTGTCAAAACATCTTTCAACGCCTGCAGATAGCCCTGTGTCAGTGCCCTGAAATGGGGTATCCGGAGTTGGACTTTTGCAATATCTTTTTCATCTTCTTTGACAGGGCTGGTATAGGTGCGTACCATATCGCCGTAATCGAAAATAACATGGCCCGGCATAACGGTATCCAGGTCAATGACCAGCACCCTGCCTCCGGGCAAAAAAAGCAGGTTGTCCAGTTTGGTGTCGTTATGGGTAATCCTGCGTGGGATAGCGTTGGAGTCCAGAAGTTTTTTTATTTCAATGGCAATGTTCTGATGAGACAGTACAAATTCTATTTCGGGAGCGGCTTGTTTTTGCAGAGAAGCAGGGGATTCCTGCAAAGTGGACAGAAAAACCTGAAGCCGGCGGTGAGGGTTGTGGAAATTCGGGATGGTCTCGCCGAAATCCTGCATGGAGAAGCGGTTCAAAAAACGTTGAAATTTTCCCATGGCTTCGGCGGCATGGAAAGTTATATTTTCATTGGGCGAAAGGGGATAAGAGTTGCAACCGGGAAAAAACTCCACAAGCCGCCAGGCAGCGCCGTCATGGTCCAGCGTATGAAAATCGCCGTTTTTGTTTTTAATCACTGCCGGGGTGAGTTTTTGTCCGGTTTCCTTTTCGTAAGACGCCAAAGCATCAAAAAAACGGGAAAGGTTCTGTACCAGTACCTCTGTATCAAAAATCTTTGGGTTTACCTTTTGCAGAATGTATTTCCCGGAAGGGGTATCCACGAGGTAAGTGTCGTTGATGTGTCCTTCCCCGAAAGGGAGGGGGTGGTTGCTGTTTTTCAATTCGTGATATGCCTGTAGGATTGCTTCCATGTTGCCGGTTTGATTTATTCGGCCCATAAATTCCGGGGATAAATGCCCGCTTCGGTCAGTGCCCTGACTTTGTTGATGGTGACCGCTTTGTCTTCCCGGTAAGTGACGCCGAACCACTGGTCGTGGCTTTCAAGCAGACGTACATCGGCAGCTCCCTCTTTGATCAGCCGGTTCACCACATAGGGGATGTAAAATTCCGCTGTGAGCTGTTGGGCATTTTTACGGATAAAATCGACAAAATAAGCTTCCGACTGCTCAAAATATTTCGGGGTAAACCCCCAAAAATTCATCGATACCAGACTGTTACCGTCAATGGGGTGTTTTCCCCCGTTTTCTTCATAAACAATGGTACCATTTTCCTTGTAAATTTTTGTGCGTTCCACCACATCGGTGAGCAGCCCGTTGCGGGTGCTGCAAATGCCGCGCGAAACGCTGCCGTTATCCGAAAGTGTATTCTTCAACTGATATCCCACCATGGCATAATGGGTTTCATCGTTTTGGCGTTGCGAAAGAAAATCTGCCAAAACCTCAAACGCTTCCCTACCGTAAAAGTCATCGGCATTAATCACGGCAAAAGGGGTGTTTATTTCTTCTTTGGCGACCAGTACAGCATGGCCTGTTCCCCACGGTTTCACACGTTCCGGATGGATGGGGACGCCTTCGGGTATATTGTGAAGTTCCTGCAAAACATAGGCCGTTTCAATTTTTCCTTCCAACCGGGGCTGGTAAACGGCCCTGAATTCTTTTTCGATTTTCGGGTTGAGAACAAAAACTACCTTCCCGAAACCTGCACGCAGGGCATCAAATATCGAATAATCGATGATGCTTTCGCCGGAAGGCCCGATTTGATCCATTTGTTTTACTCCGCCATAACGGCTGCCGATACCGGCTGCAAGAATTAATAAAGTGGGTTTCATGTATTTAACGATTAGGGTTATTTTTCGCAAGATAGAAAAAAGCAGAAAACGTTTCACCGGAAGCCGGATTTTGTATTTTTGAAAAAAAGAAAGAGGTATGCGTTGGTGGTTATCGGGCTTGGGGATATTTTTTCTCTTTATGTTGGTTTCTTGTCAAAAAACCCTTTCGGGAAACGGGGTTGTTTTGGATAAAAATACGGGATTGCCTGTAAAAGGGGCTACCGTGGAAGCTTTTTTGGACCACCCGTCTCCCGATGCTTTTCAAATGCGTACTGCCACCGGTGCCGATGGCACCTATTTTGTCAGCAGCGATCCGCAGGTTTGCACCGGTAGTTGCCCCGATTTGTATGTGGAAATCTCCAAAGCAGGTTATCAAGGGGCTTATGTGAAAAATCCCCACGGGGACACGACTTTTCTGCAGCCTTCCCCGTAAGGGGTAAGTGGTTCCCTACTTGTTGCGTTTGAGTTTCCGGCTGATCTTTTTGATGGCCGTTTGAATAGAAACCTCTGGTTCGATGACGTTGTTGGCGCCCCAAAAGTTCGGATCGGTAAAGTTGCTCACCTTCTCGGAAAAGACATCGTTGGGTTTGAAACGCTGCGAAAATTTTTGTTTCTCCACGTTCTTCGTGTTGATATCCGTAATGGCGGTTTCGGCAGTAATGGTATAATCGGAACGGAAAAGTTTTTTGGCCCATTTTAGTCTCAGTCCGGTTTCTTCACGTAAATAATTGAGGTACCACTTGTCGCCGATTTTACGGTATTTTACCAAAATGTGAACCCCGAGCAGTTGGGCTTTTAAACCGGCCGGTTTTTTCCGGATAATGTAGGGAAGCGCTTTTTGAAGCTGTTTGGGGCTGATTTCCACTTCCATTCCGGCAATGGCCAGGCTTTGGGCATCCACATATATGGTTCCTTTGAACAACGGGATGGAAACCGTGTCTTTTTGGTCGAACCGGATCACATAGGTTTCCCGTTTGTCCAGCATGATCACCCCATCAATATGATAATCGTAATCATCGTAAATGTCTTTGGAAAGAATGTCTCCGTTGTTTTTAACAATGTCGAGGTAGGACAGACTGAGGGGGCCTCCCTGGAATTTAACGGCAATGGTATCGCGTCTTTTGGCGTATTCGGCTTTCCGTCCTTTGAAAATGGTTACACGGTCGTTACTGAAAACGTTTTTTCCGTAGGCGGTTTTGAAAATCTTCAGTACTGCTTCGGCCACCGAAAGGTATTTTTTATTTTTCCGGATCGACTCACGGTAAAATCCGGTCATCATAACCGGTT
This sequence comes from uncultured Lentimicrobiaceae bacterium, assembly GCA_964473895.1. Taxonomy (GTDB): domain Bacteria; phylum Bacteroidota; class Bacteroidia; order Bacteroidales; family F082; genus Sulfidibacterium. The sequence continues at coordinate 12,873 of CAYYRE010000082.1, forward strand.
TTACCGAATAGTTTTCCGGTATCTTTTCCACGGCAGCCGTCAGGATGTGCACCGGATCCAAATGTCGAATGATTACCTCTTTAATGGGTATAACGGCGGGATCAAGATACACTTTGTTGACAATTTTGTTCAGCAGTTTGACATCAACGTATTTTGTCTTGAATCCTATGCTGCTGATCCCCAATTTCCTATGGGCGTATTGCAACGGAATCTTTATCAGGAATTTTCCGTTGGAGTTGGATACGGTTCCAATGTTGGTGCCCCGGATAAAAACCGAGGCAAAGACTACGGGTTCATGGGTTTCGCTGTTCAAAACAACCCCGCGTACGGCAGTATAACGTGTGGTGTCGAAAACAGCAGGGGCCGGCGTGCTTGCTTTGGCTGCAAAAGCAAGAAAAAGCAGTAAGGATAAAATTCCGGCAAAAATCTTTTTATGGAATCCTAAAGGTTTCATGGCTTATACTTTTGGAATTATGTCGTAAACTCTTTGTCTTCACTTTGAAGTTGTTTAAAATTTACAAAATATAAATTTGCTAAGAACCTGATCAATCAGCAAATAAATGTCTTTTTTTATATACCTACCCCTACACCCCTTCAAGAAGGGGAATATTCGGTATTTAT
>CAYYRE010000083.1:0-13457 GCA_964473895.1 uncultured Lentimicrobiaceae bacterium
TTATAGGTTATGGGATGACGTACAGTTACGACAGTTTTATCGGCCCCATGGAACTCACTATTATGAGCTCAAACCAAATGAATAAACTTCAAGCCTTTCTTAACATTGGGTATTGGTTTTAACCGTTCAGGCTGATCTTCTCCAAACGTTCCTTATCATTAATCCGGATGTGTTTGCCGGCCACAGCGATGATACCTTCCTGTGCCAGAGAATTCAATAAGCGGCTGACCGTTTCGCGGCTGGTACATACCAAATCCGCTATTTCGTTCCTGCTCAGCGGTAAATCGTATTCCATGGAACCGTAAATATCTTCCGAAAGGTAGAGTAACGTCCCCGCCAACCGGCCGTAAATCTGATTTTGAACCAGCCGGACACACCGGTGAAACTGCTCCAGCTCATTTTTACACAGATCCATAAGAATTTCGTAAGAAAACTCCGGGTTAAGGCTCAGCAGTTTTTTAAAGACAAAAATATCGATAAAACAGGCGGCAGAAGGTTCCAGGGCCACCGCCGAATAATGATTGACTTTATCGCCCATGGTGGTGGGAAGCCCCAAATAGCAAGGGGCTTTTTTCAGGCGCAGAATCTGCGTCCGCTCAGGGCCTTCCATGGTCAACTTCACCAATCCTTCCCTCAAGTAAATGATATTGGATGAAAGTGCATTTTGTTTAAAAATGGTTTCCCCCTTTTTAAAAAAGGCTTCTACACAACTGTTTCCCAGAATATCCAATTCAGGCATATCCAGGTTTTTTGCCGCATCCGATTTCAACAAACAAGCCGAGCAACGCACCGGTTTCATATTCTTCATTTTTTACAAAAATAAAAAATATGTGACAAACATCACATTTTTATGAAAGCAACATCACACCGGTTTGCTTGCATTCGGCCGGTAGCTCAGCTACATTTGCAATGTTAAATAATTAACAAATTCATTTATAAAAACAGGAGGAACAAAAAATGGCAAACAAAAAATTGACCTTAGCGCTTTTTTCCGGCAGTGTGGACAAACTCACCGCCGCCGGAGTCATTCTCGGAGGAGCCGCAGCCGAAGACATGGATGTGGAAATATTCGTGTTGTTACAGGCTGCCTTTGCCTTTAAAAAAGAGAATGCACTGACCAACGACCGCGTAGCTGAAATCACCGACAAAAAGGATGATTTCCTCGCTTCGCTCAAACGCCTCAACGCCCCGCATTGGACCGAAGCTTTCCGTAATGCTAAAGAGATGACCAACGTCAAAATCCATATTTGCGGTTTTGCCGGAAAAGTTTGGCACGGTGAAAAACTGGACGATTTCATTGATTTGGCGGACGATATATGTGGTATCGGCGAATACATGACTGCTGCCGAGCAGGCAGATATCAACCTGTTTATATAGTCACCTCAAAAAAATAACGGCATGCCTCAAACATTAGAACAAAAAGTGGAAGTGCTCGAAAAAAAAGTAGAGCAACTTCAAAAGCAGCGGAAAGACCAGCTTACCATGGTGGTATTTTCCAACGACCTCGATAAGATACTGGCCGCATTGGTTATTGCGGTTGGTGCTGCAGCTATGGATACCGAGGTCAAAATGTTTTTTACTTTTTGGGCCATCAGTGCATTACGTAACCCCAAAAAGAAAGTAAAGGGCAAGGATATTAAATCAAAAATGTTTGGGGCCATGCTTCCCCACGGAATCAGCCAGCTAAAACTTTCTAAAATGAATATGGAAGGGCTGGGAAAAGACATGATAAAAACAATTATGAAACACAAAAACATCGCTTCTCCCGAAGAAATGTTGGCTACCGCAGGAAAATTGGGGGTTCAAATAAATATTTGTGAAATGTCGATGGATTTGATGGGATTTCAAAAAGATGAGATGATAGATTATCCCCATCTGGGATATTGTGGTGTGGCCACTTTTTTGGCTGATGCCGGTGAAAGTAGTATTCAACTGTTTATTTAAATAGAAAGTTAATTATAAATTTTAAAATCAAAGTCATGAATCAAGAAGAATTAAAAGCAGTAAAAGTTGACAAATCGGTTGACGCACGTGGAACATCCTGTCCGGGACCTTTGTTAGCTGCCAAGAAAGCCATCGGACAAATAGAGAAAGGCCAGGTTATGGAAGTACTTTCCGCCGATGAAGGAACCAAACGCGACATACCCAAATGGTGTAACAAAAAAGGGTTCGAATACCTTGGCACCATCGAAGAATCCGGTTTTTACAGAATCTTACTAAGAAAATAAAAATGGACAGGACAAAAGTTTCGGACACCCCGAAGATCCTGGTTTTTTCCACGGAAAAAATCTCCGATCCGGCCATCGACATGGCGGGGTTGCTCAAACTTCACTATCCGCCCACGGTGTACACCATCACGGTTCCCTGCTCAAGTGCCATAAAATCCCGATGGATTCTACATGCGCTTGAGCAGGGCTTTGATGGGGTTTTTATTGCTGCCGACGGCACCGATTGCCCCTATGGGGAATCGTGCACCGAAAAAACAGGCGAAATTGTCAAAAACACCATGGAGCAGATGAAAACAAAAGGAATGGACCCCGCCCGCCTGAAAATGGCCGCCATTTGCTCGGTATGCAGCGAACCTTTTGTAAAACATATTAAAAGTTTTACGGAATATTTAAAGAATTCAAAATCATAACCATGGAAACAGGCAAAAAAGAATGGAACTTCGATGTACTGGTTATCGGCGGGGGCATTGCCGGCGGCGAGTCGGCCCTGAACCTGGCAAACCTCGGATACAAAATTCTGCTTGTTGAAAAAGACTTGTCCATAGGCGGAAAAATGATCCTGCTCAGCAAGGTATTTCCCACGTTGGATTGTGCCGCGTGTATCACCACACCGAAAGTTTCCGAAATCGCCCGCCATCCCAACATCACCATTCTTACCGGAGCAGAAGCAAAAAAAATCGTGAAAAAGGGGGAACATCAATTTGAAGCCCAGGTAACCCAAAAACCACGCTACGTACATGTGGCCGACTGTACCGGTTGCCAGTTGTGCGAACAAGCTTGTCCGGTCAGTGTAACGGATGAATATCAATACGGCTTGACCGGACGAAAAGCGGCATTTATCCCCTTCAGCATCGCCAGTCCACGGGCTGCCGCCATCGACATCGAAAACTGCACCTTGTGCGGTGCCTGCGAACGGGCCTGCCCCACACAGTGCATCGACTTTACCATGACCGAAGAAACCTTTACAGTAAATATAAAATCGGTGGTGGTCGCCACCGGCTTCGACCTGTTCGACCCGTTAAAAATACCCCGTTACGGTTACGGACAATTTAAAAATGTGATCACTTCCATGCAAATGGAACGGCAGCTGGCCCCCACCCGGCCTTTTAATACCATTCTGCGTCCCGGTGACGGTAAAATGCCCGATAATATCGCTTATGTCTTATGTACCGGTTCGCGAGACAAATCGGTCGGAAATCCTATCTGCTCCCAAATCTGCTGCATGTATTCCATCAAACAGGCACAGCTTCTTATGGGTGCCCTGCCCATGGCCGATATCACCATTTATTACCTGCATATCCGTGCTTTTGGCAAGGGATTTAACGAATTTTATGCACAAGCACAGGAAATGGGCGTTGAATTTATTAAAGGCAAAGTGGGAAAAATCACCGAAAAAGAAAACGGGAACCTCATTTTGCGTTACGAAGATATTGAAGCCGGTGTCGTAAAAGAAGCCGAACACGATATGGTGGTACTTTCCGTGGGGGTTTTGCCCCACCGGGGTATTGACAAAGCTTTTGAAAATGAAAAACTTCAGTTAGACCCGTTTCATTTTGTCCACCAGTCGGATATTCTGGCCAGTCCGGCAAAAACAAGTATCGAAGGTGTTTTTGTGGCCGGAACAGCCTCGGGGCCCATGGATATTCCCGATGCCATTTTATCCGGGGGAGCCGCCTCGGCCGAAACAACACGTTATTTAAGGAGGACAAACCCATGAAGAAAAAAGTAGGCGTTTATATTTGTCACTGCGGAGGAAACATCTCCGACTATGTGGATGTGGAAAAGGTACGGCAAGCCGTGGAAAAAGAAGAGGGTGTTTTGCTGGCCAAAACCACCCTGTTTGCCTGTGCCGATGCCAACCAAAAAGAAATGGTTAACGACATTCGACAACAAGGTCTCGATGGTGTAGTCGTAGCTTCCTGTTCGCCCAAACTGCATTTGCTCACCTTCAGGGCAGTGGCCGAACGGGCAGGACTGAACAAATACAATTACGTACATGCCAACATCCGCGAACAAGTTTCGTGGGCCCATTCCGACAATAAAACCGGGGCCACCGAAAAAGCCATAAAAATTGTAAAAGCAGCCATTGCCAAGGTGAAAAATGCGGATGCCCTGGATCCGATAAAAGTAAAAGCAGCAAAAGCGGTAGCTGTCATTGGTGCAGGGGTGGCCGGTATGCGTGCCGCCATCGAACTGGCCGAAGCGGGCGCACAGGTTTACCTTATCGAACGTGAGTTTTTTGTGGGCGGCAGAGTAGCCCAGTGGGACGACCTTTGCCTGACCGAAGAAACCGGTAAGGAACTCATTACCCGTCTTTACGATGAGGTTATGAAACACCGGAACGTCACCCTTTTTACCGGCGCCGAAGTAGTGGACAAAAGCGGAAGCCTCGGTAATTTCAATTTAAAAGTCAAAATAACACCCCGACATTTTAAATTGCAGTGTAACAGCAATGAGCTGAAAAAAGCCATTGAAGTTTGCCCTGTGGAAGTACCCGATGAATTCAACTTCAACATCACCAAAAGAAAAGCCATTTACCACAATTATCCCAGCGAATATCCCCAGTTACCTGCCATTGACATGAAAAATTGCACCCGCTGCGGATTGTGCGAAAAAGTGTGTAGTGCCATTGATTTCAGCCAAAAAACCGAAACACTGAACCTGAAAGCCGGTGCTATTTTGCTGGCCACCGGTTTTGACCCTTACGAACCTTCAAAAGGAGAATTCGGCTACGGCGAAATAGACAATGTGGTCACTTTTCCCCAATTTAAACGCATTGTTCACTACTGCAACGACAAACTCGTTTTCCAAGGAAAAGAAATCAAAAACATAGCCTACATTTATTGTGTGGGCAGCCGGCAAGTAAACGGCGACAACAAATATTGTTCGCGCTACTGCTGTACGGCCAATATCCACACCGCCATAGAGGTCAGGAAAAAATTCAAAGGAATACACAATTTTCATTTCAACCGTGGAATTCGTACTTACGGCAAAGCCGAAATATGGTACGATGAATCTTCGCGCCTCGGTGACATTTATTTGCAGTCGTTTGAACACGACCCGCCCGTTGTGGAAAAACGGGGGGATAAAACCATCGTTAAAATCAAAGACGTACTGACCACCGACCGCGAACTGGAGGTGGAAGCCGATCTCGTGGTATTGGTCACCGGCATGGTGCCCCGGAAAGACAATGCCATCGGCAACTTGCTGAAAATCCCCAAAGGAAGAGATAAATTTTTTAATGAAATACACATGAAACTACGCCCGGTAGAAACGGTCATAGACGGTGTTACCATAGCGGGGGCAAGCCAGGGGCCCAAAAACATCATGGAATCCATGAATTCAGCCCTTGCCGCCGCCACAAAATCATTTTCTCTTGTCAATTCGGGAGAGTTGGCACTGGAACCTACCGTGGCGAAAGTAAACGAAACGCTTTGCGAATGGTGTGGAAAATGCGAACAAGCCTGCCCCTACAGCGCATTTGAAAAAGTAGAAAAAGACGGAAAATGGATGGCCCGGGTCATCCCTTCGGTATGTAAAGGATGCGGCATGTGCCTTCCGGTATGTCCCGTCAATGCCCTTGATCTTATCGGCCTTACCGATACCGATGTGGAAAGCATGATAGATGCTTTGGTTCCAAATATTAAATGAAAAGATCATGGAAATCGAAAAAGGAAAAACGGCAAAATATCTGAAAGAAAAACGTCCGGTACCCCCTGCGGTTACCGAACAATTAAAGCAATTTACCCAAATCAAAAAAAAGATACTTGCTGCATTGAAAGAAGGAGACAAAACCATCCCCCAACTGGCAGAACAGCTAAATCTGCCAAAACACGAGGTGCTTTTCCAACTCATGAGTTTATTGAAATACGGTTTTGTCGAAACCGGTGATATGGATGATATGGATGAATATTTCTATTACAAAATCAAAAGCCATGGCAAGAATTAATCCGGAATTTACCGATGAGTTAAAAAAATACGGAGCCTTTGATGCCAATGCCTGTTACAATTGCGGCAATTGCACGGCAGTGTGCACCTTGTCGGATGAGGAAAATTCTTTTCCGCGAAAGATGGTCCGTTATAGCGTACTGGGATTAGAAAACGAAATTACGGCATCCCTTGATCCCTGGCTGTGTTATTACTGTGGCGAATGCAGCACCACCTGTCCCCGTCAGGCCAACCCGGGAGAGCTGATGATGTCGCTGCGCCGGTGGCTCATTGCCCGGTACGATTGGACCGGCTTGTCGGGACGGCTGTACCAGTCTTGGGCTGCTTCGGCAAGTGCTTTTGTTTTTCTGGCGCTGGCCGTGGTTTGGTTCGGTGCCTCCCAACATTTTCAACTCCAACCTTTGATGCATTACGGCCATCTGTTTGAGTTTACAGCCATAACGCTGGTGGCTTTGGTCATTTTACTGCCCAATATTGTCCGCATGGGTTGGTTTACCCTTTACAAAACAGGCATCAAACCACCTGCATCAGCCTGGTTTAAAGCCATTGGCGAACTGATTGTCCACATGTTTACCCAAAAACGTACTTTAGGGTGCGATGATAACCAAGTGCGTTGGTTTGAACATTTTATCCTTGTATTAGCCTATTTGAGTTTACTGTTTACCACCGTTTTTCTCGGTTGGTTCGATACCCAAAACCTTTTGATTATTATTTTGGGTTATGTGGAAAGCGCCATCATTTTTGTGGTGACATTCGATTTTGTCCGCCGTAGAATTGTCAAAGACAAAGAAATCAGTAAACATTCGCATCCCAGCGATTGGCTCTTTGTCATTTGGTTGTTTTTAATGGGTCTTACGGCTTTTTTGGTACGGCTGTTCATCGACCTTGACCTGCTCCATAAGATGGTTTGGCTTTATATGGTACAGCTCATCGTACTGGTACAATGGGCACTCATTATTGTGCCTTTCGGCAAATGGACCCATTTTCTGTACCGTTCATTTGCCATGTATTATCACAAAATTGAAGAAATGACCGCCGAATCCCGGGATTTACCGGCATAACAGACCACCCTTTCCTCAACATTAGGTTTATTTGCAAGCAGGCCCGGAACTTTTTGTTTCGGGTTTGTTTTTTAAAGTGGAAAACCTCTTTTTTTATGATGAAAATCATCGATACACAGGAGGATGAAAAAAACCTCCCTGCGAGATTTCATATCGTAACTTCCAGCTTTCGACAGGTATACTCAAGATTCGATAAGACAAAGTTTCCGTAACAAATTCTTTTTCAATCTTTTTACATTCAAACCCGTTTGTTTGCTTCGTATCGGAACCCCAAAAGCAATTTCCGGAAAGACAGACCCAATAACACTGAAACAAAGATTTTTATAATTTATTTTTGTTTTAAATTAAAATTATAATTTACAATATCTCAATATCTTATAGAATTATGATAAAAGTCATAATTGGAAGCAAAATTTTTAAATCCCACTGTATCAGCTTTTAAAGCAGTTGTTTAGACTGTGTTAAAATAGAATACTTTTCGGATTTTGATGATATATTTGTCTCTGCATATGTATTCATTAACATATTTATATTGCATTCTAATTCATATGAAAGCAGGATCGATAAGAAAATTCAAACAGGTTATCAACCTGAAAACAAGACGAAAACAGATAATCATTTAAAATATTCCGGATGAAAACAAGACGTCAATTTATTAAAATCTCAACGGCAGGTGCCGGAGCGGCAGCCTTGGGGCTTCATACACTGAAGGTGAAAGGCCTCAGCCTGTTCGACAGTAACGAACAGGAGCCTGTCAGCGATGAGAACATGACGGCCACCCCCACCTATTGCGAGGTTTGTTTTTGGAAATGTGCCGGTTGGACTTATGTTGACAAGAAAGGGAATATCCGAAAAGTCATTGGCAACAAAGAAGACCCGCACTGTAACGGCAGGTTGTGCCCGAGAGGGACAGGCGGTGTGGGCATGTACAGCGATGAAGACCGGCTCAAAACACCGCTTATCCGAGAAGTGGACAAAAACGGCTATCAGTATTTCCGCAAAGCCAGCTGGGACGAAGCCCTTGATCTGGTCGCTTCGAAAATGAACAAACTGCGTATGGAACACGGCCCGGAGTGCCTGGCGCTTTTTGCCCACGGGACAGGTGGAAAATTAATGAGCCATCTTGTAAAAGCTTATGGTACACCGAACATCACCGCACCCTCGTTTGCCCAATGCCGCGGACCACGGGAAGTGGGATTTACCGCCACCTTTGGCGAAGGCGTTTTGTCGCCCGAACGTACTGACATTCGCGACACAAAGTGCCTTGTACTGATTGGCTCCCACATTGGCGAAAACATGCACAACGGTCAAATTCAGGAAATGTCGCAAGCCCTCGACAACGGAGCCACCATCATTACAGTGGATCCGCGATTTTCCACAGCCGCTGCACACTCCAAATACTGGCTTCCCATTAAGCCGGCTACCGACTTGGCCCTGTTGCTCGCCTGGATGAACGTAATTATCGAAGAAGAACTTTACGACAAAGCCTATGTAAAAAAATACACCTACGGTTTTGATGAATTAAAAGACCATGTTAAAAACCTGACACCGGAATGGGCCTATGGCATCACCACCATTGAACCTGAAGTCATCCGCCGTACCGCCAGGGAAATGGCAGCTGCCGCACCGGCGGTCATTGTACATCCCGGAAGACACACCACCTGGTATGGCGACGACACCCAACGTTCGAGGGCCATTGCCATTTTGAATGCTTTGCTGGGATCATGGGGCCGCCGCGGCGGCCTGTACAACCCCGAAAAGGTACATTTGCCCAACTATCCTCATCCGCCCTATCCCAAACCCAAACGGTCGTGGCGCGATGCTTTTCCGAAAAACAAATATAACCTTGTAACCGAAGTATTGTCCACAGGCATTTGCGACGCCACCATTCCCAACCCGGATTTAGATTGTCATTTAAGGGGATGGATCGTCTATGGTACCAATTTAATGGCTTCACTACCCGACCAGCAAAAAACGCTGGAAGCCATTCACCACCTCGATTTCCTGGTAGTTATTGACACCATGCCTATGGACATAACAGGATATGCCGATGTGGTATTACCCGAATGCACTTATCTGGAACGTTACGACCCGTTGCGTACTTCCCCGCATCGCGAACCCTATTTGGCCCTGCGCATGCCGGCGGTTGAACCGAAATACGATACCAAACCCGGCTGGTGGATTGCCAAGCAATTGGGACATCGCCTGGGTCTGGACGATTATTTCAAATGGAACGACATTGAAGAACTCCTGGATTGGCAACTGAAAAAAGTAGGTTCTTCCCTTGAAGAGATGAAACGCATCGGGGTCAAGAAATTCAAACGCGAATATGATGACCTTTATAATTTACAAGATTTGCCCGAATACGAATTCAACACCAATACCGGAAAAATTGAGTTGTATGCCACCGAACTGGCTGCCGAAGGATTTGACCCTTTGCCCAAATACACGCATCACCCCGAGCCGCCCGAAGGTTATTACCGTTTGAATTACGGCCGTGCCCCCATGCATACCTTCAGCCGTACCTCCAACAACCATTACCTGTGGGATTTAATGAAGGAAAACAGTGTTTGGGTCAACCCCAAAGTAGCCGACCTGTGGGAACTGAAAAACGGACAGAAGATCTGGCTGAAAAATCAGGACGGCATTATATCTTCATTTCCGGTACGGGTACGGGTCACCGAACGCATCCGGTGGGACTCTGTCTATCTGGTACATGGTTTTGGCCAAACGGATAAAAAACTTACCCGGGCATACGGCCACGGAGCCAGCGATTCCGAACTGGTTTCCAAAACTTACGAAGATCCCATCATGGGAGGCACCGGTATGCGGGGCAATTTTGTTACATTTTTAAAAGAAAACCCGAGAAAAGGAAGAAAGGAGGTTAAAGCATGAGATACGCCATGGCCATTGACACCAAAAAATGTGTGGGATGCAGCGACTGTGTAGTTGCTTGTCAAACCGAAAACAACGTCCCCCACGGATATTGCCGCGACTGGATTGTCGAAAATGTGAACGGTACCTATCCCGTGTTGGAAATGGAATTCCGTTCGGAACGGTGCAACCATTGCGAAAATGCACCTTGTGTCAGATGCTGTCCTACCGGAGCCAGCCACATTGCCGAAGGCGGCATTGTCCTGGTAACCCATGACGAATGTATCGGCTGCGGCGCCTGCATCGAATCGTGTCCTTACGATGCCCGTTATCCCCACCCCGATGGGTATGTGGACAAATGCACCTTTTGTATCCATCGCGTGGAAAAGGGACAAAATCCGGCCTGTGTGGATGTCTGTCCTACGCACTGCCTCCATTTTGGTGATTTGGATGATCCCAACTCGGAAGTATCCGTCGCCATGAGAGACCGCAAATGGAAAGTTTTGGCACCGGAAGCAGGTACCAAACCGCAATTATATTTCCTTATGTAAACGGTTAAAAAACAATAAAATGAAAGAAGAAATATTTGCCAGCGGACGTCATATCCCCCACATCGACCCCTACCTGAACATTTGGCATTGGCCCATAGCCCTTTACCTCTTTTTGGGAGGGTTGGCAGCCGGCATCTTGTTTTTTGCAGGATATTTTGTGGTGAAAGGAAAAGAAAAAGAGATGCCCGCTACCGTGAAATGGGCCACCATTATTGCCCCTTTTGCCCTTGTTATCGGTCTTGCCGCCTTGTTTTACGACCTGCACCATAAACTCTATTTTTGGCGGCTTTACACCACCATCCGCTTCACCTCACCCATGTCGTGGGGTGCATGGACCCTGATGGCCATAACCCCACTCTCTTTTGTTTGGGTGGCCAGCTACATGAAAGAAATGTTCCCCGGCTGGGACTGGAAACTGAAAATACTCAACCGGTTCGAAGCCTGGGTGATCAAAAACAGGGTGCCTTTTGCCTGGATTATGATGATTTTATCCATCATTTTAGGTGTTTACACCGGCATTTTGCTTTCGGCTTTCAATGCCCGCCCGCTTTGGAACACTTCCCTCCTGGGACCCTTATTCCTCACTTCCGGACTTTCTACGGGGCTGGCCGCCATCATGTGGATCTCGAAAAATGAACACGAACGCAAAGCCATCAGCCGCATCGACCTCATCCTGATTCTCGTGGAGCTCTTTTTTATCATCCATCTTTTTATGGGATTTCTTGCCGGAACAGCAGTAAAAACCGAAGCGGCAGCACTTTTCCTTGGCGGAGATTTCACCGTTACTTTTTGGGTTTTTGTTGTCATCCTCGGACTTATTTTTCCGGCCACCCTGGAAGCTCTTGAACTCAGGGGATATCATGTCCCAACCTGGCTGCCTCCTTTCCTGATTTTATTCGGAGGATTGGTTTTCCGGTTTGTTATGGTTGATGCAGGACAAATCACCCGCTTTTTATATTGATCATTTTAAAATTAAAGCACCATGGATAAACAGAATTCGAACCATAAAACACCCCATTACATTAATCCTTATCTCGGAGGCGTTTTGTTGGGATTGCTGGTCTTGCTCACGGTTTTCATTACCGGACGCGGACTGGGAGCCAGCGGCGCAGTGAAAAGTGCCGTGGCCACCACCTCCAAAGCCATAGCACCGGCAGCCACCATCAAAAATGCTTACCTCGGGAAATTTGTCATCAGCGACCACTCTCCCATGTACAACTGGCTTGTATTCGAGTCATTGGGTATCTTTTTCGGGGGACTCCTTTCCGGAATCCTTTTTGGCCGTGTAGGAAAATTCCGTACCGAACATAATCCGAAAATCACCAGCAAAACAAGACTTGTGGTGGCTTTAATCGGAGGCATCCTGTTTGGTATCGGAAGTCAGTTCGGCCGGGGATGTACCAGCGGAGCAGCATTAAGCGGCAGTTCCACCTTTGCTTTCGGCGGTGTCATCGTCATGCTGTCCATTTTCGGGACAGGTTATGCCATCGCATGGATATTCAAGAAATTATGGATTTAAACCTTTAAAAAAGATAGAATTATGGGACCACTCATACCTAACGGGATCATCACAGGAAACTGGGACTTTGTCATAGCCCTTTTGCTGGGTATGGCTTTCGGTTTTATCCTCGAAGCCTCCGGATTTTCTTCCTCAAGAAACATTACCGGCGTATTTTACGGCTACAATTTTGTCGTGTTACGGGTTTTCTTCACTGCGGTCATCGTAGCCATGGTCGGCTTGCTCTATTTCAATTATTTCGGCTGGATCGACCTGAATAAAATCTTTATCCTCCCCACATTTCTCTGGCCCATGTTGCTGGGTGGAGTCATCATGGGATTCGGATTCATCCTCGGCGGGTTTTGCCCCGGCACCAGTTATACCGCCATCGCCATTGGAAAATTGGACGGACTGTTTTTTACCATCGGACTTTTTATCGGAATTTACCTTTTTTCCCTCGCCTTTCCCCTGTTCAAAGACTTTTATTACAGCAGCAACATGGGAAATGTCACCCTGACCGATGTCACCGGCATTGCCGCACCGTGGTTTGCTGCAGGTTTTACCGTCATTGCCCTGGCTGCTTTCTGGATTACCATGGTCATAGAGAAAAGAGTGAGAAAAAATATAACCGAATACAAATTTTAGCGCCATGAACAGAAATTATATATTCCTGACTTTATTGATGCTGATCCTTGCCGTGGGAACCCTTTTTCTGAGAAAAGAACCGGCGGCACCCGAAACCAAACCCGAAACGCTGCTGCTCGACATCATCCAACCTACCCGCTTTGTTTCGACCGACCAGGTAGCCAAAATGATTATTCAAAAAGACCCTTCGCTGGAACTCATTGATGTACGGTCTCCCCAAGATTTTGCCAAATTTTCGTTGCCCAACGCCATCAATGTCCCTTTGGACAGCCTTACCGCCCCTGCCGCTGACAACTATTTCGGATTACCGGGGATGAAAATTGTATTTATCTCCAACGATGGCATTCTGGCCGATCAAGAATGGGTTCTGGCCAAACGCATGGGCTACAAAGACATGTATGTTATGAAAGGCGGGCTGAACCGGTGGATTGAAACCATCATTCAACCCAAAGAACCCGGTGAAGGGCAACCCTATACAGCATTCGAACAGTACGAATTCCGTAAAGGGGCCCAACTTTATTTTACCGGTGCCAAAGTAGAAACCGGAACAACCAAAAAGAAAAAAGTCATCATACGACGGAAGAAAAAAGCAGCCGTAGCTTCAGGAGGTTGTTGACCACTGATTCTATTTTTTATTCATTAAAAAAAAGAA
>CAYYRE010000084.1:0-13244 GCA_964473895.1 uncultured Lentimicrobiaceae bacterium
TGTGTTTAAAATTTTGTAATTAGTTAAAAATAAAGCAATTCCAAAATTTCTACACACATGGAACCGCTTCGCTCTCACATGAATTTTTTTAATCATATTTCTGTGTGTATTTTATGATTAAAAAAATTCATGTTCTTTCATCTAAAAAAAATCAATAAAGTTTTTTCTCTCCTTTCATGAAGCAAAAAACCGATAAATCGATGATTAAGGATTTCACAACAGAAGAAGAAGTATCATCTCAGGTACTCAATTTTATAATGGCAAAAACCATAACCGCAGCGGCAACAAACTGTACCGGCGAAAGCAAACTGCCGTTGACAATATAATCGAAAAAGATGGCCGAAACCGGAAAAAGCAATTCGCTGATGGTCGCCACTATGGCTTTTACCCTCCGGAGACCGTAATAGTAAATAAAAATAGCGCCCGAACCGGTGGTCAGTCCGATTAAAACAAAAAACATCCAGTGTAACCGGTCGGTATGCATGAGTTCGGTATATTTTCCAAATACCAAAACATAGATCAGCATAAAAAAGGCAGTAAACCCGTAGCGGTAAAAGGTAGCCGTCATAAAATTAAAATGCAACAGGATCTTTTTTGAAAAAACCGTAGAACTTCCGAAAGAAAAAGCAGCCAGTATGGCAAGCAATGCAGCATAAATGGTGTTTTTATCCGAACTCATACTGGGCAAATGCCATCCGAAAGTAAGAAAATAACTGGCCACAATGGCAATGGATGCCCATAAGGCAAAATCTTTCTTGATTTTTTCTTTCAACAAGATGGCTGCCAGGGTAATGGCAAAAATGGGCTGAAGTTTTTGAAGCAGCACTACCACCGACAGATCCTTAAAATTGACCAGAAACAAGGCCTTCACAATGGCCATGGTACCAATGGCTCCTCCGAAAAGGGCAATGAGTGAAAAGGTTATATAATCCTGCCGGAGAAAATTTTTGAGCTGTTTATACTCATTGAACATAAAAACATTCATGAGCAAAAAGGGAATGGCATGCAACATAAAAACCACATAGCCCACATCCAGCCCCTGGAGCCGTGGTGTCAGCACCACCCCGTCGAACCCCCACAAGATGGCCGAAAAGCCAATGGCTGCCGTTCCTCTGATAATTTCCCTGTTTTTCACAATTTTTTCATCTCTATTCAAAATACCGAACCGCCCGGCAATCAAGCGGCAAAGGTAAAAATTATCCTGTGCAGCTTCTTGCCTATGCGCTATTTAAAATGGGTAAAATCACATGGGGCTATTTTTCAAATTTTTGCAACAATTTAATGAGTTCCTGAACCCCGGCCGGTTTGGCGATAATCTTTTTGTCTTTGTCCAACAGGAAAAAAGTGGGCGTGGAAGAAACTCCGTATTGCAGGGCAATGGGGCTGTCCCAACCTTTCTGTTCGGCAATATTCGGCCAGGCATACCCCTCTTTTTTTATCTCTTTCAAAACAGGTTTTTTGCTTTCATCCACCGATATGGCAATAATTTGTAATTTTTCGGGATGGGTGGCATCATAATACTTTTCCAGCTGAGGCAAAGCCGCCGTACAATGCGGGCACCAACTGGCCCAAAAAACCAGCAATGTATGTTCCGCTTTCACTTTATGTAATTCAATTTTTTTACCCTGAAGCGTACGTGCAGTAAAATCAGGTGCCGTTTGGCCAATGGCCAGTTTTTTAATCAATGCCAAACGGTCCTCCAACGCCTTTATTTGCATGGAGTTTCCGGGAAGTTGCGACAAATCCTGCGTTTGGGCAATGTGCAAAAGCAAGTGTTCAAAACCGAAATCTTTAAACCCTTTTAAAAGATAATCCAAACAAAACAAATACATCTTTTGATTCACCCGTGATTTTTTCAAAATGGTATCCACCGGAGCCACAAAAGCCTTTTCCATGGCCTTTTTGTCCATTCCGGGTTTTTGATACAATGAAAGATAGCCCACCAGTTTGGCGGTCAACAAATGGGTCCGCAGCAAAAGGGTATCATGAAAATCCACATGATCGAAATAATGCGCTTTCATAAAGGGCGTTTCTCCTCCGGGGGGAAGTCCGGCAGGGTAAAAAACCGGGACATCCATACTGATAAAATGGGCCGCCAATGTCCCCGGATTATTTTCAATGAGCTTCCGGGTAACACCGGAAAGCTGCTCCTGCAGTTTCTCCACCTGCCGCCGGACAACGCTGTAAAAAGTATCATTCGGCGGGTAATAATCCAAAACAGGCCGTAAAATATTGAGACGTAACTCGTTATTGGTTTTAACATGCAGGTATTTGTAAAAAATAAGGTTTTCCACCGATTTTTCCACCTGTATCATATCATTGCCTCCCATTCCACTCGCCTGAAAAACAATGTTTTCATGATTGTATATCACATCAAACATTTTCCCCGTAGGTGTCATGATACGATACATCCCCACAGGGTTTTGCAGGGTCATGGTAAATTCGAATGTTCCCGACACATCACTTGTGGCCGTATCCACCATACGTTGCGAGTTGGCAAAATCTTCCAACAAATAAACTTCCGAATGGGACATACCGGGAATAGTTCCCCGGATATGATAGGTCTGCCCAAAAGAAATTCCCGAAAACATCAAAGCAGACAGAAAAAGCAATATCCTTTTTTTCATCTTGACTGTATTTATAGGACAAAAGTAAAACATTCGGGAAAAGAGCCGAATCCCTATCTTTGCAAAAACATCTTAAAATGAATTTTATCAAAATAAAACAGGATGGGCCGCTGGGCATCCTTATACTCCATAACGATCGAAAAAGTAATTCACTCAACCTCGACATGATAGATGAAATGGTACTTGCTTTCGACCGTTTTGAAAAAGACAAAACACGCGTTGTCATTATCCGGGCCAATCCCACGGCAAAGGTATGGTGCGCCGGATTACGGATTGACCAACTGCCCGACCCGGCACGCGATCCGGTACCTTACGAATACGCGCTGGAAAGAATCCTGAAAAAGATCGAAAATTTTCCGGGTGTGGTCATGGCCATGATCAACGGCAGTGTATGGGGCGGCGGATGCGAACTGGCTTTTTCTTGCGATATCCTTATCGGGAATCCACAAGCGGCGTTTGCCATAACCCCGGCGAAAATCAGTGCTCCCTACAACCCCAACCAGGTCAACCGCGTGTTGCAACGCGTGGGTAGCAATATTGCCATGGAACTGTTTTTCACGGCGGATGTCATGGAAGCTTCACGGGCCGTTTCCCTCGGTATCCTGAACCATCTGGTACCCGACGAACAGTTGGAAGATTTTACGCTTTCCATGGCCCGGCGCATCACCCGCAATGCACCCCTTGCCATAGCCCTCATTAAAAAACAGATTCACCAACTGGCCACCCGTACGGTGGAGCAGATGACCTCCGACCCCGAAAACCGTGCATTTGTTAAAAAGGTATACTACAGCAACGACTTCAAAGAAGGAAAACAAGCTTTTCTCGAAAAAAGAAAACCGGTGTTTAAAGGGGAGTAAATGGACTAATTACCGGTAATCTATGACCATTTCACTCAAACAAATTACAAGAGAACCCCATGAAACACCTGTTACGCAAATACTTCCCGCAATGGTTTCCCGTTGAAAAACGGGTAACGGCCTTCAACCGTCTGGAAGTCCGCCGGCAAGGCAACCGCCTGGTTCTCAATGCCCCGCATGTGAATTATGCTTTCGGAAGCCTGCACGATCTTTTTCGCGAAGCTTTTAGCCGGAAACCGCCTTGCCCCAAAACAACGGAAAACATCCTCATCCTTGGTTTCGGCGGCGGAAGTGTGGCACATATTCTTAGGGAGGAACTGGACTGTAACAACCCCATCACCGGCGTTGAAATAGATCCTGCAGTCATCGACCTAAGCCTGAAATATTTTGACCTGAACCGGTTAAAAGATATAACGATCGACTTTTGCGATGCAGCCGAATTTCTTGCTAAAGACAAGAAACAATACGGTCTGTTGGTCGTGGACCTGTTTTCAGACCACATCATCCCCGAAAAATTCCAAACCAAAATGTTTCTAAAACAACTTGCCGGACATCTAACCCCCGAAGGTACCGTATTTTACAATTTTTTACTGTATGATTTCAAGGCAAAAAAGCAATTTTCACACTTAGAAGAATTGTTCAAAACCACCTTCCGGCAAACCGAAACAATGACCTTTTCAAAGCAGCCCAAAAGCCGCATACTGATGGGAAAACATCCCCGGGTAAAGCCGTCCCGGGGTTAAACTTTACCGGGTTACTCCCCCCGCAGCTATTTCGCATGCTTTGCTTTGTACCGCTGCATTTCGGCAATAAACTTCTTGTTGAGCGATTTCGAGAGCGGATCATTAACCGCCATAACCTCGGGATGGAACTGCGTAGCCATTAAAAAACCTTTTCCGGTGGTATCGGCCCATTCAATGGCTTCCGCCAAACTGTCAGCCGAACGGGCTCCCACCCGCAAACCGGCCGCTAACTTATCGATTCCCTGATGGTGATGGCTGTAAACCGAATCGCTGTCCACGCCGCTCAAAGCATAAAGCTCGCTGTTTTTATGCAAATACACTTCGTGATAGCGGTGTTTCGGGTCTTTGTTGCGGTGGTTTACATGGGTGTGAATATCGGTAAATATATCAGTATAAAGGGTTCCCCCCAATGCCACATCGATCCCCTGCAATCCGCGACAAATACCCACCACGGGCATCTTCAGGGCAACCGCCTCACGGATGGCCGCCAGTTCAAGACTGTCGCGATGATGATCGGGAGGACCGCATTTCGAAATCTCATCGGCTTTCCCGTAAAGGGCCGGGTCAAAGTCTCCCCCACCCGTGCACAAAAGGCCGTCACAGGTTTTCAATACTTTCAGGGCTGAATCAACCGTCAGGGGATACAACTGAACCCACTGTACGTTTTTGTCAAAACGCCGCAACCAATCGCGGTAGGTGTGCGGTGCATATTTGTCCGGTTTGAATTTGGTAATCGCCACACGGATGGCCTGGGATTTTACCGGACTTTCCGTTGTATGGTTTCCCGGGTTTCCGCAACCCGCAAACAAGAACCCTGTGACAAGAAAAACAACCCACAGGGAAGTTACGCTGAATTTTTTCATAAGGCAGGTAATTTATTCAGGTCGAAAGGTAATAATTTTTTACCATATCCGTATATTGCGGTGTTAACACACCGTTTTCATCACGAATCATCAGTTTTTGTTCCTTTACCGGGCCATTTTCAAAACCAAGCAACAGGTTTACGCGGTTGGGTTCGCGACAGGGTTTCGGAAAAATAAGCATCCTTTGCTGCAGTTGTAATCCGGCTTCTGCCGCCAGTCTTAAAAAATAACCGCTTTCACGGTAAGGCAACACCACCGCAAAACGGCCTGCAGGATGCAACAGCCGTACAACCGAAGCAATGAGCCGGTCGTAAGGCAACGTATCGGCATGCCGGGCCAAACGGCGCGGCTTATGCGGCGAACGGTGGTCGTTGATGAAAAAGGGCGGATTGCTGATGACCAGATCGTACGACGGCCTCTCCCCTTTCCGGAAATCCTCAACAGCCGAACAAAACAACCGTAACCGCCCGGCAAAAGGCGATTGTCTGAAGTTGTCTTGCGCTTCGGCACACGAAGCCGGATCAATTTCCACCGCATCCGCTTGCAATGCGGAATCCCGTGCCGCCAGCAACAAAGTCAGAATACCGCATCCCGTACCGATATCCAGAACGGTTTTCACCCCTTCCACCGGCGTCCATACACCCAACAAAACCGCATCGGTACCCACTTTCATGGTCGAACGGTGATGAAACAGACTAAACTGCCTGAAATGAAACGGTCGGGTATCGGCAACGGGCATTGGATCAGGCGTTTAAATACAACTCCAGCAAACCCTCCGGCGCTTGAATGCGAATAACTTTCCGCTTGCGGTCCACCTCGCGGATCACCGCATCACTCACGGGAATTAAAATCTCTTTCCCTTCGCGAAAAACCTGCATCACCGCCTGTGCCGGATAGTCCAGTATTTCTTCAATTGTGCCCACCGGACCGAAAGTGGCATCCTCTACCGCAAAACCTTTCACCTCGTGATAATAAAATTTATTTCCCGACAGCGCAGGCAAAGCCGACAAGGGCAGGTACATCTCTTTTTTCACCAGGTCGTCGGCCTCATCTGCCGTTGCCACATCCTGAAACCGCACAATCAGTTTGTTGTTGTTCAACGACCGCTCTTCAATAAAAAACGGAACCGGCTGTCCGTGGATATTCAAAAAGACCATCTCCAGCTCCGCGTACGCCGAAGGGTCGTCCACATCCAAAAAAGCCACCACTTTCCCATCGTAGCCGTGCGTCTTGGTGATCAGTCCGAGATAAAAATATTGTTCAAAAGCATCCATAATTACAAAGTATCAACAACCCGTTTTCCCGCAAAAATAGCGAAAAGAGGGCACAAAAAAAGCCCGGCACAAACCGGACTTTTCTTTTATTGTTCTCAGCCGGTTATTCTTCGGCTTTGGGTTCTTCTTCGGCCGTTTCGGCAGCAGGAGCTTCTTCGGCAGCGGCTTCCGTTTCCGATGCTTCGGTTTCCCCGGCAGCTTCACGGGCAGCAGCGGCAGCAGCTTCCTCTTCGACAGCTCTTTTCTTGGCCAATTCCGCCTCGCGGGCTTCACGGATTTTGGCTTCCGCCTCCAAGCGTTCTTTACGGGCTTTGCGCGATTCTTCTTCCAGTCCGCTCACTTTGGCGGCAATTTTCGCCTCTTTTTCTTTCAGCCAGGCTTGGAATTTAACTTCCGCCTGCTCTTCGGTTAAAGCCCCTTTCTTCACCCCTTTCAACAGGTGGTATTTATACAACACCCCTTTGTACGAAAGAATGGCCCGTACCGTATCGGTAGGCTGGGCGCCTTTTTGCAGCCAATCCAGCGCCTTGTCACGGTCAATCTCAATCAACGCAGGGTTTTTGGTGGGGTTGTAATACCCGATTTTTTCAATGTACTTTCCATCACGTGGTGCACGACCATCCGCAATCACAATATGGAAATAAGGTTTTCTCTTTTTTCCATACCGTTGCAATCTCATTTTAACTGGCATAACAGTCTAATCTTTAAATAAATAATAGTTTAACAAAATCGGCTGCAAATATCGGTATCTTTTTTTAATAATAAAAACTTTTTTCTTTGTTTTTTGGGCGGGCGGACGCGCAAGGCCTTCACGGGTGGTCGCTCATAGTCCTCGCCGGCAGCACCGTTCAGCCAGGCGGCGGCGGGGGCTTCGCTGTCGCCCCGCCGCCGCCGGCCTCACAGGTGCCGCCGCCTGCGGGCTATCCGCTCTCCCCCTGCCGCAGAAAACTGAAAGGATTAAAACCATTTTTACAAAAACCGAACTTCCTTAAAGCCGTAAGTCCGCAGGTTCCCGTTACTGTCAAGCAACAACAGCCGGCCATAGGAGTCCACACCGGTGATCATGGCCGTAAACCGGCCGTGGGCATCGGCATAAACAGCCTGTTGGTTCATCCGGTAAAGTTTTTTCAAATAGAGGGCATTCAACGAAGAAATATCGGAATGTATCTTGCGGTATAACACTTCCACCTGTCGTAATATCTCGGAAAGCAAAGCGGAAACGGTTTCTTCTTTTCCCGTAAAATGAATCAATGAAGCCGGGTTGGGTGCATCCGAAACAAAACTTTTTTGGTTAACATTCAAGCCGATACCCAGCACTGAAAAATCCAGCAAATTTCCATTAATCCGGTTTTGCACCAACACGCCGGCCAGTTTTTTGTCTTTGTACCACAGGTCGTTGGGCCATTTTATGAAAAGGGCTTTCTTGTCTAACCGCCTTGCCGCCACATTCCACAAAGCCAGCGAGATCATTTGGGTCAGCACAAACTGCCTTGCCGGAGGCAAAAAGCGGGGGCGCAGGATGATACTGAAGGTGAGGTTTCTACCCGCCCGGCTTTCCCATTGGTTTTTGCCGGCACCCCGGCCAGCCGTTTGTTCCTCTGCCTGTACCACCATGAATTCTCCGGCCTTTCCATTGGCAATAAGCCGCAGGGCTTCCTCGTTGGTCGAGTCGAGTTGCGAATACGAAAGTATGGTAAAAGGCATGCTGTCGGGGACTAAATTAAAAAATGGAAATTTTAAAGTTTAAAGTTGTTTAAAGTTTACGAAACAAAAGTTGCTTTAATTACTTGATAAATCTTTACAAAAAATATTTATGGCGAACTTTAAATAACTTTTTTTAAACGCAAATTACAAATCTCAAAACAATTCTGAATTCTAAAATCTAAAATCTGAATTAATCTAAAATCTGAATTCCAAATTCCCCGCAAAAGGATATTACGGCTTACATTCAAATTCTAATCCTCATCATCCACCACAAACACGTAAAGTTCGCGCGGACCATGGGCTCCCATGACCAGGGTTTTCTCGATATCGGCCGTGCGGCTCGGCCCGGTGATCACGGTCATTTGCGAAGGAAAATCCTCGCGGTAGCGTTTACGCATCCCGCTCAGGGCATCCTCCAACTCGGCCACTACCTGTGAGGTATAAGCCACCACAATGTGGGATTCGGGAAAAACGAACATCCGACGGCCCGAACCAAGACCCGACGAAACCAAAACACTGCCAAAACGGGCTATCAGGTATTCGCAACGTGTAATGCCGGCTTGCAGGGCATTGAATTTTTCCGGATCATTGCAAAAAGGGACTTCCAGCGATTGCAGAAGCAACTCCAATTTTTTGTCCACCACAAAGAAGTCTTTCCATTTTTTTTGTTCCAGTAACACCAACAAGTTCTCCCCAAGAGCTTTTTCATTTTCACAGTACACAAAAGTACCGCCCATTTCCATGAGTTTCCTTGCAAAAGCCACTTCAATCTCTTCTCCGATTGGATGGAAAACAGGCGAACTGAAATCCACCTCCTTAAACGGATTTTCCTTTTTACTGATCAGGGCATCGCGTACCCTTTTCAATATTTTTTCCTTTGTGGTTGTCTCATCCATAATTACACCTTTTCATCGGCCGGGAGTTCTTTTTCCCGGTTTTCGCCCTTTTCACCGGCCCTGTCTTTTTGTCCTCCTCCGTTGGATTTGCTTTCATCCAATGCCGGTGGCAATTTTTTTGTTTTCCGTTTGCCGGAAGTTAAATGGTCTTTAATACTAAAAGTCTCGCCCCAGGGACGTTTTCCAAAGATGTCCACGAGGTCATCGCTAAAAATCACCTCTCTTTCAAGAAGTCTGTTCGCCAAGGCTTTCAGCTCATCCACATGTTCCCGAATAATGTTTTTGGCCCTTTTGTAGGCTTCCTCCACCATCTTCCTGATTTCCTGGTCAATCACTTCGTTGGTCTTTTCGCTAAAAGGTTTGCTGAAGGCATATTCCTGTTGACCCGAAGAATCATAAAAACTGAGGTTCCCGATTTTATCACTCAATCCGTAATAAGCCACCATGGCAAAAGCCTGTTTGGTTACTTTTTCCAAATCGTTCAGCGCTCCGGTGGAGACTTCTCCGAAAACCACTTCTTCGGCAGCACGGCCGCCAAGGGCAGCACACATTTCGTCCAGCAGCTGGGCTTTGGTGGTAATCTGTCGTTCTTCGGGCAGGTACCAGGCAGCCCCCAACGATTTACCCCGTGGCACAATGGTTACTTTCACCAGTGGGTTGGCATATTGCAACAGCCAGCTGACGGTGGCATGACCGGCTTCGTGATGGGCAATCACCTTTTTCTCCAACGGCGAAATAATCTTGTTTTTCTTTTCCAGTCCGCCGATGATCCGGTCGATGGCATCCATGAAATCCTGCCGGGAAATACTTTTATGGTTTTTCCTGGCAGCAATCAAGGCCGATTCATTACAAACATTGGCAATATCGGCTCCGGAAAACCCGGGAGTTTGACGTGCCAAGAAATCAAGGTCAATATTTTTATTCAGTTTCAACGGCTTCATATGCACCTTAAAAATCTGGCGACGGGCATCCAAATCGGGCAGTTCCACAAAAATCTGCCGGTCGAAACGGCCCGCACGCAGCAGGGCTTTGTCGAGGATATCGGCACGGTTGGTAGCCGCCAAAACAATCACACCCGAATTGGGCACAAAACCGTCCATTTCGGTAAGCAACTGATTCAAAGTGTTTTCCCTTTCGTCGTTGGAACCAGTCATAGGGTTTTTTCCCCGGGCCCGGCCAATGGCATCAATTTCATCGATAAAAATAATGCTCGGGGCTTTTTCCTTGGCTTGTTTAAACAAGTCGCGCACCCTTGAAGCCCCTACACCCACAAACATTTCCACAAAATCGGAACCCGAAAGGGAGAAAAACGGCACATGGGCCTCACCCGCCACCGATTTGGCCAAGAGTGTTTTACCTGTTCCGGGAGGGCCTACCAGCAAGATGCCTTTTGGGATTTTACCGCCCAGTTTGGTGTAACGATCGGGATTTTTCAAAAAGTCCACTACTTCCACCACTTCCGTTTTGGCTTCTTCCAATCCCGCCACATCTTTAAAGGTGATGTTCACGCTGGTATTCTTGTCGTAAATCTGGGCCTTGGATTTCCCAATGTTAAAAATTTGGCCGCCGGCTCCGCCACCTCCACGACTCATCATCCGCATGATAAAATACCACACGCCGAAGAGCAGCAAAATGGGGAATACCCAACTCAGGATCTCCCCGCCCCAGTTGTGACGGGTTTCGCTTTCCACATAAACCGGATCGTCGTTCCCTTTCTGCACCTCTTGCACCTGTTGGATAAAAATATCGGGCGAAGCCACATTGTAATAATATTGCGGTGTTTTCTGTCCAAAAGTGTTGGAAGTGGTGCTTTTGACATCTTTGTATTTTTCCTTTTTCAGGGCTTCCGGTTTCAGGTAAATCTCGGCCACTTCTTTATTGACCAGCACCAACTTTTGGACATCTTTATCCACCAACATGGTTTTCAGGTCTTTCCAATCGGTTTTCTTGGGCTCGCCTCCCGTATTCAGGAAATTGATACCGATAAAAACCAACGCGAGAATACCGTAAATCCAGTAAAAACTGAACTTGGGACGCTTTCCACCCACACCCGGCATCTTTTGAAAGGGATTGGTATTGCCCGATTTTTTATTGGGAGTTTTTTTATTTTTTTCTTCTGACATTCTGTTTATTCAAGTAATTGGTAAAAATATTTATTAATCGCTTTGATATTCGGTCACCTTGGCATCGGCCCACAGACCTTCAAGGTTATAAAAATTACGGGTTTCTTCCAAAAAAATATGCACCACAACATCCACATAATCGATCAGTATCCATTCCGCATTTTCGTACCCTTCCCTGTGGTAAGGGTGTTCGCCACAGTTTTTCCTGACCATTTCCTCCACATAATCATAAAGGGCATTCACTTGCGTTTTGGATGTGGCATGGCAAATCACAAAATAATTTGTCACGGCATCCGGTAATTCCGTAAGGTCAAGGCTTACGATCTTTTTTCCTTTTTTTTCCTGCATGGCAGCCACCACCTGCCTTACAATTTCGTTTTTATTGTCTTGATAGACCCTTTGTTTCATAGGCACTTTTTACGACTACAAAGGTAGCGATTTTTGGTTTGACACGGACAAAAAAATGAACATCCCGCTTCCCTACAAGTTAAAGCGGGATGCTGATGAATGATTTCGGGAATAAACTTTGAATGGGACTAAAAAGCAGAAGCCCCGACCAGCACATTCGATTGCTCAATGCTTACCAGGTTTCCGGTCAAGCGGAAAGAAGAATTGGGCAGGTTTACCTGTAATTCAGCCGATCCGTCATTATTGACAAACAAGGTAAACACCAACCGGCTGCCACTCCCCTTGGGGGTTACCTGACCACTGGCCGTCATGGGCTGTTTGATATTTTTGCCGGGGTTGTATTGCCAATTTTCAAGCTTTCCCCTCGCTGTAAAGCCACCCAGTCCGTTGGAGCCTGTAAGCCCGGGGAAATGCAACTGAATCAAAATTTTATCCCCCTTCACCGCCAAAAAGTTAAGACTGTAATCCAGCGTGGTATAGGGACCGCCAGGCAAAAACACCTTTTGTGCTTCAAAAACAAAATGTTTGTTTCTCAGCAACGCATCATAGGTTTTCCGCATGTCCATAGCTTTTTTGTCTTTGGCTGCTTTTTTCTTTTGCCGTTCCAACTTGCGCTCTTCCTTTTTGGAAAGAGTATTTTGCGCCGAAAGGGGCTGCAGGGTAAATAAACCCGCTATAAGAACGGCAGCAAAGATATAAATTGACTTTTTCATTTTTTTACATTTTAAAAATGGTTGAAACACTCAAAATTAAACCCTCCGGCATGACATACGTTTTTTCCGGAAAGGCCATTTCTTTGTTACGGAAAAGTGGTGCCTTTGTAAACGCTGGCATCTTTGGGGGCATACAGTTGGCCGCCCATCCGCAACATTTCGCCGTTGTCCAGTGTAACATTGATGTCGGTGGAACCATCATTCAGGATGGTCATGGTAAAATATGGACTTCCGCCGCCGAATTTGGGCCGGATGTGTGCCGAAACGGTCATGGCCGCCTTCTTATTTTTTCCCTGGTCAAATTGATAATCTTTCAAAAAGCCTTCTGCTGTCACGCCGCCTACGCCGTTCCAACCCATAACATTTTGGAAACCGAACTGCAAGACAATCATACTGTCTTTTACGGCCACAAAGTTAATGGTGGGCGAAACATTAAACAGTTGGCCGTTGGGACCGTACAAACGGGTCGCCTGAAACACCCAATATTTATCTTTCAGGAGCCGGGCATAATATTTCCGTTCGGCTTCGCTTTTTTTCTGGCGTTCCGCCTTTTTCTTTTGTTTTTCCAGTTTACGCTGCTCTTTTTTGGTTAACTGCCTGGTTTGGCTTACTCCTGCAGTAGGAAAAGCTACCGTTAAAACAAACAGCCATCCGAGCAAATAAATTAATTTTTTCATATTTTTAAAATTTTGTAATTAGTTAAATATAAAGCAATTCCAAAATTTCTGCACACATGGAACCGCTTCGCTCTCACATGATTTTTTTTAATCATGTTTCTCTCTGTATTTTATGATTAATAAAATTCATGTTCGTTTCATGGTCTTTTGTTTTTTTCAAAAATTTATCCAAAATCATGCCACGCTGCGAAACATACCCTCCATTTATCACGATATCAGGGGATTTTTAGATTTTTTTAAGAACCTACCATCGGAAAACAGCGTTTAGCGTTGGGGGTTTGGGGTTGGGCGTTCTGGGTTTGGCGTTCTGGGTATAGGGTTCGGGGTTGGTTGGGGTTCCGGTTATTTTTTCACCAACA
>CAYYRE010000085.1:0-13145 GCA_964473895.1 uncultured Lentimicrobiaceae bacterium
CCTGCCGCAGTATTATTTACAGCAACAATGTAAAAAACGTGTCCCGACATCCGGTTCCACAAAATTTTCTCCAAAACACAACCTCATTTCCCTGAAATTTAGTTCTTTTGCAAATTCATTTAAAACATGATGTTGTGAAAAGAACGGAGATTAAATATTTATTGGAACAAACTGATTTTGGGAAAGATGTAAATGTCAAGGGCTGGGTGCGTACCAAAAGAGCCAGCAAAAATGTGGCGTTTATTGCACTGAATGATGGCTCCACCATCAAAAATGTGCAGATTGTGGTGGAAATGAATGATGCGTTTGAGCCGGTTCTTGACCGCATTCATACCGGTGCCGCTCTTTCGGTGGACGGAATACTTTCCGAATCACTCGGCAGCCGGCAAAAGGTGGAAATACAGGCCAAAAATATTGAAGTACTCGGCGAAGCCAACCCCGAAGAATATCCGTTACAGCCCAAAAAACACAGCCTCGAATTTTTACGCGAAAAAGCCCACCTCCGCTTTCGTACAAATACTTTCAGCGCCATTGCACGCATCCGTCATGCCATGATTTTTGCCGTGCATCAATTTTTTAACGAACGTAATTTTTACAATATCCATACCCCCATCATTACCGGTTCGGATGCCGAAGGGGCCGGCGAAATGTTTCAGGTGACCACCCTCGACCTGAACAATGTCCCCAAAACAGCAGATGGCCAGGTGGATTACAAAAAAGATTTCTTCGGCAAACCGGCCAACCTCACGGTTTCCGGACAGTTGGAAGGAGAACTTGCCGCATTGGCATTGTCCAAAATTTATACTTTCGGCCCCACGTTCCGTGCCGAAAACTCCAATACCACCCGTCATCTGGCCGAATTTTGGATGATTGAACCCGAAATGGCTTTTTACGACCTTGATGACAATATGGATTTGGCTGAGGAAATGCTCAAATATGTCATTCGCTACGCTTTGGACCACTGCATGGACGATTTGCTTTTTCTGAGCAAACGCCAGCAGGATGAAGAAAAAAACAAAAAAGCCGGTGAACGTTCCATGGAACTCATCGAAAAACTGCATTTTATCCTTGCCGAACCTTTTGTGCGGCTCACTTATACCGAAGCCATTCGGATTTTAATGAATTCCAAACCCAACAAAAAGAAACGGTTCCAGTATGTGATCGAAGCCTGGGGTGCCGACCTGCAATCGGAACACGAACGCTATCTTGTGGAAAAACATTTTCAACGTCCGGTGATTCTGACCGACTATCCTGCCGACATCAAAGCTTTTTATATGAAACAAAACGAAGATGGCAAAACCGTCCGGGCCATGGATGTTTTGTTCCCGCAAATCGGTGAGATCATTGGCGGCTCGCAGCGCGAAGAAGATTACAAAAAACTGTATGCCCGTATCCGGGCGCTGAATATCCCCGAATCTTCCATGTGGTGGTATCTCGAAACCCGTAAATTCGGATCGGTACCGCACTCCGGTTTCGGTTTGGGTTTCGAAAGGCTCATACTTTTCCTGACCGGGATGACCAACATCCGCGATGTGATTCCGTTTCCCCGGACACCTCAAAATCTGGAGTTTTAACTTGGTTTATTCATTTCAATTTAAAATCCTGCCCTGTTTTGTGGCATCTCTTTTTAGTCCTGCTAAAATGGATACATCGATATTCAACTGGTTTTAACGTTATCGGCCTTTTTTGATCCTCCTGGGCTTTTGTCCACAACCTTTGTTCGACTCCGGAAGGTTTACCCCGGTACTCTTTTCAGGTCGAACAAGACCTGAAAAGCGGAAAACATGGAACCCCTATGCACAATTGAAGAAGTGAGGGAATTGTTTTTAAAGATAGTCGTTTCTTCAGATCAACCTGTTACAGGACAAGACATCTTGACGTTTAACACGGGTTCATTGCCATCCGAATATTTAAAAAAGAGACCTTTGAATATCGGACTCCGGGCAACGCTTTTAGATTTGAAAAAAACAGGGCATTAAAAAACCCTGAAAACCTATAGTCTTCAGGGTTTTTACTTTTTGATGTGGTACCACCTGGAATTGAACCAGGGACACACGGATTTTCAGTCCGTTGCTCTACCAACTGAGCTATGGTACCGCCTGTGTTTGGAGCGGCAAAAATACGTTTTTTTTTATTTCTCCAAAAAATTTCTTTAAAAAAGTTAAAAATTT
Organism: uncultured Lentimicrobiaceae bacterium; assembly: GCA_964473895.1. Classification (GTDB taxonomy): domain Bacteria; phylum Bacteroidota; class Bacteroidia; order Bacteroidales; family F082; genus Sulfidibacterium. Next base: position 2,172 of record CAYYRE010000085.1, read on the forward strand.
TGCCTGCAGACCATTTTGTTTGCAGACGGTCGCCTTATGGTGTATTTTTGCACCTTGTCAAAATATTTGCCTTTGAAGCTCATCATCGACATTGGAAACACCAGAAGTAAAGTTGCTGTTTTTTCGGATGACCATCCGGAAGAGGTAACGGTTTGCGAAACTCTTTCGGTAAACTGTCTTGACAAAATGGTGAAAAAATATCCGGCCATCCGGTCGGCCATTCTTTCGGCGGTCAAAGATTATCCGGAGGCGGTAGACCGTTATCTGGAAGCGCGTTTCTACTTTCTGAAACTCAATGAAAAAACGCCATTGCCCATTAAAATCCTATACAAAACCCCCCGTTTGCTTGGAAAAGATCGTATTGCCCTTGCCGTGGCTGCCCGGTCTGTTTTCCCCGGTCAAAACGTGCTGGTTATCGATGCGGGTACCACCATTACATACGATTTTGTAAACGAAGAAGGGGAGTATCCCGGGGGCGCTATCAGCCCCGGTATCCGTATGCGGTTGAAAGCACTGCATACTTTTACCGGAAAATTACCGTTGATTGAAGCAGACGATACAATGCCCGACTGGGTGGGTAACGATACGCCCGGAGCCATTCTGTCGGGGGTTTTAAACGGGGTTGTGGCCGAGGTGCAAGCATTTATCGACGCCTACCGTAAGCGTTTTTTCCCATTGCAAATTGTTCTCAGTGGGGGCGATGAAAAATATTTTGATAAACGGTTAAAAAATAACATCTTTGCACACCCAAATTTTGTGTTAACCGGGCTGAAGGAGATTCTGGATTTTAATGAAGAGAAAAACAGAGGATGAAGATTAAAAAAGTTGGTTTTATTATAGGTTTATTGTTGTTTTCATTGGGTTTGAATGCACAGGACATAAACTCTCCGTTTTCGGCCTACGGCATCGGACAGTTGTACGGGCAAAACATCAGTTCGCAATTGCAGGCAATGGGCGGGATTTCATTCGGGGTAACCGAAAAAAATATCCTGAATATGGCCAATCCGGCAAGTTACGGCGTATTCGATTCGTTGACGTATATCTTTCAAACAGGTATCATCGGCAATGTCAGTACACTGGCAAATACCGACCAGAAACAAAGTTCCAATTATGCCACGCTTAGCAATATCAGCATGGGTTTTCAGGTATTGAGATGGTGGCACGTGGCCCTTGGGGTAACTCCGTACAGTAAAGTGGGATACGATACGCGTGTATCCGGCGTGGTTCCTCCCTACGGAACCATTTACAACGACCGTTTTGGCAAAGGAGGAACCGCCCTCCTGTTTTGGGGCAACGCTTTTAATGTGACCAAAAACCTCCGGCTCGGCGTCAACATCAATTATTTGTTTGGTAATGCCCGGGGATACAACATTGTTTATTTTCCCGATTCGATTTTTATTTTCGGCACCAAACAGGAACGGTATATCCGCGTAAGCGATTTTATGTTTGACTGGGGGTTTCAATACGACATCCATTTTAAGAACGACAAAAAGCTGACATTGGGCGGAATTTACCGCAATGCCATTCATGTGAACGCCGTCAAGTCCTCAATAACCTACACGCTGACGGGGGGTTATGAAGGATACGTGGATAATCCGAGAGATACTATTGAATATTCACCGGAAACAAAGGGAAACCTTTATATTCCGGGGGCTTACGGTTTCGGTTTTTCTTATTCGGAAGGCGAGCGGTGGCTGGTAGGTTTTGAAGGAGAGTGGCAACCCTGGTCGAAATTTAAGAAATTCGGCGTGGCCGATTCCCTTCAGGATGCCTGGCGCTTAGCCCTCGGGGGGGCCTATACACCGAAACATACCACCATTTCTCCGCTGCGAAAACGCATGACTTACCGGCTGGGGGCCCGTTACAACCATACTTATGTTAAACTCTACGGCTATTCGGTAAATGAATTTGCCGTAACGGCAGGATTTACATTTCCTTTTAAAAGGTCACGAAATAATATTACTTTTGCCATGGAAGTAGGAAGCAGGGGTGCCCTGAAGGACAAACTGATTAAGAAAAACTTCTTTAATTTTTCGTTGGGAATAAATATTGTAGAACAATGGTTCTATAAACGTAAATACAGATAATTAAACTAAACATTTTAAAAAATGAAAGCAAAACTTTTTATTTTCTTACTTGGGCTGGGGCTAAGTTTCTCGGTGCTGGCCGGAACGCCTGTAAAAAGCTTTGTCCCTCAGGATAATCTGGGGCCTAAATACGGAAAAGACAGCATTAAATGCTTGATGAACTTGTCGCTTTATACCGAAGCTTTTCGTCAATGGAGACAAAGTCATTATAAAAACGATGCCGTCAAAGATGCCATCGGCCCCTGGATCTGGGTGTTTAATAATTGTCCCCGCTCTACAGAGGCCATTTATGTGGATGGAGCCAAAATTATGAGCTACCGGATCAAAAACGCCCCGCAGGCCAAAAAGAAAGAACTGGTGGACACCCTCATGATGCTGTTCGATAAGCGATTGAAATATTTCCCCAACAACTACCGGACTCACCAGTCGCAGGCAGGCTATGTGGAAGGCCGTAAAGGAATTGCTTTGTATCAGCTTTCGCCCGAATCATACGAAAAAGCTTTTTATATTCTGAGACATTCCATAAATATCAGCAAAGACAGGGCACGGGCTGCCGTACTGGCTTATTATTTCAGGGATATGGCCAAAATGGTACAAACCGGCAAACTGGACACCCTTGATTTGATCAATGCCTATGACACCATAACCGGATACATTGACGCCAATATCGAAAGATACAAAGCGCAAAATAATACCCGTAAAGTAACGGAATACCAAAATGTCAAAGGATACATTGAAATGACCTTTGAACCTTATGCCAATTGTGGTGACCTGGCCCGTGTTTTCGGTAAGAAATATAAAGAAACACCCAACGATACCATCTTGCTGAAAAAAATTATCGGCTTGCTCGATGCCAAACATTGCTATAACGAACCGCTTTATTTTGACGCAACAGTAAGCCTTTATAAAGCGGAACCCAATCCGCAATCAGCTTTCCTCATTGGTAATATGTTGCTAAAGCAGAAAAAGTATCAGGAGGCATTGGGTTATCTTAACCATTGCACCATGATGAAAGATACCAGCACCCTCAAGGATGCTTACCTGTTGATGGCACAAACCTACCGCACGCTGAACAATTTCCCCAAAGCCCGCGAAATGGCACGTAAAGCCATCCGTTTGGATCCCCACAATGGTTTGGCTTACGAATTTATCGGTGACCTGTATGCTGCCAGTGCCGACCGCTGCGGTAAAAACGACCTGACCAAAAAGGTGGCTTTCTGGGCAGCCGTGGATCAATATATCAAAGCCAAAAAGGCTGATCCCGAAATGGCCAATGCCATGAATAAAAAAATTGCTATTTACAAACAACATTTCCCCACAAGGGAAACCATGTTTTTCTACAACATCAAACCCGGTGACAAATACAAGGTGGGGTGCTGGATAAATGTAACAACCATTGCACGGCCTTCCAATTAAAAAGGCCGGCAGAAAAAATATGATACGAAATCTTTTAAAAAGCGTCGCTGTTGTTTTGGCAATGGGGGCGCTTTTTTCTTGCGAAAACAACATTAAAGTGGTGCAGCAAATCAGTGCCTTGGACACCCTGGCAGAACTGACGGCTTCCGATATCCAATATATTCGTACCGATTCGGGGCGCCGGCAGCTGGTGCTCACCAGTCCTTTGTTGCTAAAATACGGAGGGGACAAACCATACACAGAATTCCCCAAAGGATTTCATGTCAATTTTTATGATACGACAGGCCGCGTTATTTCCAGCATCAATGCCGGTTACGGCATACGATGGGACCGGAAGGACTTGCTTGTCGCACGAAAAAATGTGGTGGTCAGAAACCTGAAAACCAACGAACAACTGAATACGGATGAATTGATCTGGAACGAAAGAAAGCACAGGATTTATTCTCCCGGCTTTGTAAAAATCACAAGCCCCGACAGGGTGATTTTCGGCGACAGCATGACGGCCAGCGAAAATTTCTCGCAGCGAACCATTTACGGTATCCGCGGCACGCTCGACGTTCAGGAAGATTCCACACAACAATATTGAAGCTGCCGGATATTGCTTTCCGGGGCTTGTAAAAAGGTCGGGTGACATATATTCTTTAATTTTGCAGAAAATTAGGAACCAAAAAACAGAAACTTGAGTACTGCCTGGATAATTATTGTGGCTTCCCTGTTGTTTTCCGCTTTTTTTTCGGGAATGGAAATTGCTTTTGTCAGTTCCAGCCGTTTGAAACACGAATTGGACCTGAAACGGCATATCTTTCCGGCCCGGTTACTTTCACGGTTTTACGAACAGCCCTCGCGGTTTATCGGTGCTTTATTGCTCGGAAATAATGTGGCCCTTGTGGTTTACGGCATTTTTATGGCCATTGTGCTTGAACCGGCCATTCGCCGTTTTCTTCCTCCGGGTTTTCATTCCGAATTTTATGTATTACTGGTGCAAACCGTTTTGGCTACCCTGCTCATCCTCATTGTTTCGGAGTTTATCCCCAAAGCCTTGTTCCGGATTCATCCCAATACCATTTTAAAGACGTTTGCCATACCGGTATGGGTGTTTTACTATTTGTTGTATCCTTTGATTGTTTTGTATATCGGTGTGTCGGAGTGGATCATTAAACTGTTTTTCAGGGTCGATGTTACTTCCGGAAAATATCATTTCAGTGCCATCGATTTGGATGAATATGTCCAGGAACTACAGCAGGATAATCCGGAGGATGAACCCTTTGTGCAGGAAATACAAATGATGCAGAATGCCATTGACTTCAAAAACATTAAGTTGCGCGATTGTATGATCCCTCGCACCGAAATTGTGGCAGCCGATAAGAACAAACCCATCAACGAACTGCGGCAGCTTTTTACCCAATCGGGGCATTCCAAAATCATGATTTACGAAGGCTCCATCGACAAACTTCAGGGATATGTGCATGCCTACGACATGTTTAAACAACCCAAAAACATCCGGGAAGTGATGCGCCCGGTGGAAATTTTCCCCGAAACCATGGCGGCGAGCAGTGTTTTAAACTATTTTATCAAAAACCACAAAAGCGTGGCGGTGGTTGTGGATGAATTCGGGGGTACGTCGGGTATCGTGACCATGGAAGACATCATCGAAGAAATCTTCGGAGAAATTGAAGATGAGTATGACAATGAGAACGTGGTGGAGAAACAACTGTCGGAAACGGAGTTTATTTTTTCGGCCCGGTTGGAAGTGGATTATCTGAATGAAAAATACAAACTCAACCTGCCGGAATCCGAAGAGTACGAAACTATTGCCGGATTTATCCTGCATCATTACGAAAGCATTCCCCCCATACACGAAGAAATTGAAATACCCCCCTTTTCGTTCAAAGTTTTAAAAGCCACCGGAAACAGGTTAGAAGAAGTCTTTATGAAAATCAAAAAATAAAACGCTCCCTCCCTTGTTTCCGGTACGAGGTTCCGTAAAAGAAGATTAACTGGCTGATACTAAATCAAAATTCTGCGGAAACCTTTTATATATCATATCAATTTGTACATTTGCAGCTCGAAATTAAAAAAACAAATAAAATAGTAAGATGGCAGCGATAGGTAGCATTAGAAAACATTCAACCCTTCTTGTGATTGTGATTGGCGGCGCTTTGGTCGCTTTTATCCTTGGTGATTTTATGAAAAAAAGAAACCGTAGGGATGTGAATGCAGGCAAAGTAAATGGTGTTGAGATAACCATCATGGATTTTAACAAAAAATTGGATGAGAATATCGAAAATACCAAACGGCAGCAAAGGGTCAAAAGCCTGAGCACCAACGAAACATTCCGCCTCAGAGAACAAACCTGGGAACAAATGGTACGACAAATCCTCATGGGGCAACAATACAAAGATCTTGGTATTACCGTGAGTACCGATGAAATGTTTGATCTTATCCAGGGACCCAATCCGCATCCGCTCATCAAACAATATTTTGTCAACCCCAAAACAGGCCGTTACGACAGGAACCTTGTGATTCAATACCTGCAGCACTTCGACCAGTTACCTGATGCGGCCCGCCAGCAATGGCAAATGCTCGAAGATTATATCCGTGCCGACCAGATGCGTAAAAAATACAATGCCCTTATCGAACAAGGGTATTACATTCCGAAAACACTGGCACAACAATACTACAATGAGCAAAACACCAAGGCCGACATCCGCTATGTAGCGGCCCGTTATGCCGATCTTCCCGAAAGTAAGATTCATGTAACCGATGCCGACTACGAAGCTTATTACGAAGCCCATAAAAACGAATTCAAGCAAAAGGCCGGACGGGCCATTGAATACGTTTCGTTTAATGTGCTTCCTTCGGCTGCCGATATTGCCAAAGCGCGCAAAGAAGCCCTTTTGACACAAAAAGATTTTGAGATGTCGGATCATCCGCAACAGTTTGCACGGGCCAATTCCGACCATTTGTATGATACGTCATGGCTCAAGCAGGGGCAACTTCCCGAACCCATTGATTCCATTATGTTTCATGCCAAAGTGGGGACGGTATCCACCCCCGTTAAACTGAACAACACATTTGTAATGGCGCGGTTATTGGCGGTGGCCACACGTCCCGATTCCATGAAAGCCGAACACATCCTGATTGCTTACAAAGGAGCCTACCGGGCTGATCCCAACGTTACCCGCACCAAAGAGCAGGCGAAAAAACTGGCCGACAGTTTATACCGTGTGCTGAAACGGAAACCGGCTCTTTTCAGAAAATTGGCCGACAAATTCTCGAATGATGGTTCGGTGGTGCAAAACCACGGTGATTTGGGATGGTTTATGGACGGACGTATGGTTCCGGCTTTTAACGAAGCGGTGGTAAAGACCAAAACGGGCCATTTGACAGAAGCTGAATCACAATTCGGATACCATGTCATCAAAGTTACCGGTAAAAAGGACTTCGCTAAAAAGGTAAAAGTAGCGGTTGTTTCGCAAGACATCATTCCGAGCAATACGACGTATCAGAATGTTTTTGCAAAAGCCAGCAAAATTGCTTCCGAGGCACATGACCGTAAAACTTTTGAATCCATTGCCCGTAAAGAACATTTACAACTCAGGGTTATGCCCCAAATGCTCGAAACCACTTATATCATTCCGGGATTGGAAAATGCCCGCAGCATCGTGCGATGGGCCTTTAAAAGCGGAACGGATGTGGGTACGGTTTCCAATGTATTCGACCTCGAAGGACAATATGCAGTGGCAGTGGTAACCAAGAAATTTGAGGCGGGTATTCCTTCGCTGGATGAGGTGAAAGACCGTATCAAACCTTTTGTGATAAATGAAGTGAAAGGAAAATACCTTGCCAAGCAAATGGAAAAATCGCATGGGAACCTCAACCAATTGGCTGCCGCCATGAAAACCAAAGTGCAAACCATGAATAACATGACCTTCAATACCCGTAACATTGTCGGTTTCGGTATGGAGGATAAGGTGATCGGTACCGTATTCGGAATGAAACAAAAATCTGTCAGTCAACCCATTGCGGGCAACGCTGCTACTTTTGTGGTGAGTCTCGATGCTTTGAAAAAAGCAGGCAAGTTGCCCAATTATAATGCTTTTGTAAGTTCTTATCTGAATGCTTTCAAACAACGGGTTGAACAAGACTATCCTTACATTGCCATTAAAGATGCCGCAGATATTCAGGATAACCGGATTACGTTCTATTAAACCGCCGGATTTCCCGTGAAATAAAAGGCTGCCTCCATCGGGCAGCCTTTTTTGTAGCTAAATTTAGCACTGTTTGGCTTTCCCATAAAATTTTTTCATTCGTCTGTGTGTCATTTCGAATGAAAAAATTTAATGTATATTTGTGGGAAGGCAATCAATCAAAGAAAACCCTCATGCTGGCCAAAACATACGGAAGTGCCATTTATGGTATCGATGCCCTGATCATTACCATTGAGGTAAATGTGGGGCAAGGCTCCAAGTTTTTTCTTGTGGGACTCCCTGATAATGCAGTGAAAGAGAGTCGCGAACGGATACTGGCCGCACTGAATAATGTGGGCAAAAAATTCCCCAGAAGGCGGGTGGTCATTAATATGGCACCAGCCGATATCAAAAAAGAGGGCTCCGCTTACGATTTACCGATTGCTTTGGGATTGCTGGCCGCTTCGGCACAACTCAGTACCGAACACCTTGACGAATATGTGGTGATGGGTGAGCTTTCGCTCGATGGCACCCTTAAGCCCATTAAAGGGGCGTTGCCCATTGCTTTGATGGCCAAAAAGTCAGGTTTTAAGGGGGTGATCGTTCCGGTGGAAAATGCACCGGAGGCGGCCATTGTGGAGGGTGTCGATGTGTACGGTGCTCACCATATTCTGGAAGTTTGTGATTTTTTAGACCAGCGAAAAACTTTGCCACTTTTCAAAGCCGACCGGAAAGAAATTTTTGCGCAAAGCGCCGAACGGTTTGATTTTGATTTTGCAGAAGTCAAAGGGCAGGAAAACATCAAACGGGCCTTGGAAATTGCCGCTGCAGGCGGCCACAATGTTATCATGATTGGCCCGCCGGGTTCCGGAAAAACCATGCTGGCCAAACGAATTCCCTCGATTTTGCCACCCATGTCGTTGGAAGAAGCCATTGAAACCACCAAAATCCATTCGGTAGCCGGATTATTGAAAAAAAACGTTTCCCTCATCATGAACCGTCCGTTCCGTTCGCCGCATCATACCATCAGCGATGCCGGACTGGTAGGGGGCGGGCCCTATCCGCAACCGGGAGAAATCTCGCTGGCGCACAACGGGGTGCTTTTTTTAGATGAATTGCCGGAGTTTAAACGAACTGTCCTTGAAGTCATGCGCCAACCCATGGAAGACAGGGTGGTAACCATCTCGCGGGCAAGGATATCGGTTGAATATCCGGCCGGTTTTATGTTGATTGCTGCCATGAATCCCTGTCCCTGCGGGTACTACAATCATCCCACCAAAGCCTGTGTTTGCTCGCCGGGTGCGGTAAAACGTTACCTGAACCGGATTTCGGGCCCTTTGTTCGACCGCATTGACCTGCATGTGGAAGTAGTACCGGTACCGTTTAAAGACCTCAGCGATGCCCGGCCCGGGGAACCCAGCGCCGTGATCCGCCAACGGGTAATGGCAGCAAGACAAATTCAGGAAGAGCGTTTCCGTGAACATCCCAAAGTGTTTAGCAATGCCCAAATGTCGCGCAACGATATCAACCGGTACTGTAAACTGGATGAAACCTCGCGGCAATTACTGAAAACGGCCATGGAGAAATTGAGCCTTTCCGCCCGGGCTTACGACCGGATTATCAAAGTGGCACGTACCATAGCCGACCTTGACAACAGCACGGACATTTTACCGCAACACCTCGCAGAAGCCATTCAATACCGAAGTTTAGACCGCGATACGTGGGGCGATTAATAGGTTGTAGTCATGTCGTCGGGTACTACCACGATAAAATCGGCGAGATGCAGGTTTTTGGTGTCAAGGGTGTCGATGTCTTTTTGTTCTACCGTGGAAATGGTGACGATTTTTAATCCGGGATGGTAATGGTTCAGATACCAAATAATGCCTTGGTGGTGGTCGGAATGATAGGCTCCTTCAAAATGGAGGAAAAGTTTTCCTTTTCCCGCATATTGGGCAATGGAAGCGGCCATGGTGGCATCTTTCAGGGCCTGTGCCTTGGGTAAATGGGGGTTGTTGTGTCCCATTTGTTTCATCATGGCCAGCATATCCTTATAACATTTCAGGTTGGGATCGTAAGGAATGGGCAGCGGGGCCATATACGATTTGGCTTCGGCGGTCAGGGTATCCAACGCTTTAAAACCATGTTTGTACACAATGTTGGCATACCGCCGGGGGACATTGGTGGCAATAAACGGAATGTGATGTTTTTTGGCAAACTCCACCAGCGGTTTGTAATCGGTTTTGTAGTTGGGCCACAGTCTGGCCTCTTCTTCGAAATACTTTTGTGTAATTTCGCCTTTCAAATACTCGTTCAATATCAACTGGTTATCCCGTTCAAACATTTCAGCGCCTTCTATCAGGTTTCCGTTACGTGCTTTGTACAGGTCTTTGGTAACCTGCAGTTCGAGCCAATGGGCAATGGGGTTGTTGTGTTGTTCACCGAAAAAGACCACATCGGCCTGCTGGGCTGCCCGGATCATTTTTTGGTATTTTACTTTTTTCCCGTTGGCATTGTACAGGCGATAGGCCGGTTTGTCATTTTTAAATGCCACGAGGATAAAAAAGATACTGAAAAGCAAAAAGAGTTTTTTCATAATAGTAAGGTGTTATTTTTTCTTTAATTTTTCTTCGTAGAAGGTAAGGGGCAACAGGTTTTCGATACCTTCGGTAACATTGACAGGGCCCGATTCGCCGCGCATGAGGATTTTGATTTTGCTTTGCTGCCGGTTTTCGGTTTCGGCAATTACCTGGCGGCAGGTTCCGCAGGGCGAAATGGGTTTGTCGATGATAAAATGGTCGGCATGAGCCGTTATGGCCAAAGCGAGGACTTTGACATTGGGGTAATGCGAATTGGCATAAAAGAGGGCCACCCGTTCGGCACAAAGGCCGGCGGGATAAGCGGCATTTTCCTGGTTTGACCCGCAAATAATTTCCCCGTTTTCGAGTAAAACGGCGGCACCTACATGAAATTCAGAGTAAGGAGCGTAGGATTGCGCGGCGCTTTTGGCGGCTTCCTCTAACAATTTCCGGTCTTCTTCCGAAAGTTCATCAGTTCCTGCGAACTCGTTGATAACAATCTTTAATTCTTTCTTCTTCATGTCCATTCGAAATTTAGCGCTAAAATAGCAAAAATAACAGTGTCAACGGTGATTTGCGCCAGGCTCCGCAGGAGTTCCTTTGGAAGATGGAAGCGGCAGCGCCCCTGCCCGGAAACGCATGTGCAGCAGGCAGGCCACGGCGACCAACGGAAGCCCGTGGAAAGCCGTTGCGAAACAGCGTTTT
>CAYYRE010000086.1:0-13130 GCA_964473895.1 uncultured Lentimicrobiaceae bacterium
AAACTGAATACGGCCATCCATCAGTTCTCCAAGCGCCAAATGACCTGGTTTCGCCGGATGGAAAAAAAAGGAATTCCCATTCACTGGATCGATGGACACCTGCCGGAAGAAGAAAAAGTGGCCGTGTGCTTAAAAGTGATGAATGGATAAGGATACCCCGCTTTTGTAATCGTAATTTAACGGTTGTTTTACGGGTCTTGTTCGACGTTTTTTACCTATAAAATAGTTAGCCGAAGTAACCTTTGGCAGGTAAACTGTAAAACAGCTATGATTTGTTAAAACGGATGGCTTGTACACCAATTACCTCATTTCGCCGGGCTGTTACCCATGGACGGATTGCCCTTCCGGAAAAATGAAAGGATCATTTGTTTGATTTCTTCCGGTAAGTCTTCTCCGGTAATATTTTTTAACCGGTATTTTTGGGTATCTGATAAAAACCAGCCTTCGGTATGGGTGAAACGTAGTTTCCCCTGTTGGAAGATGCGTTCTTCGAATGCATTATCCGATGTCATGGAAATAAAATCCAGCTTTTGAATCCTCCGCGGCGATTTGGTCAGCAAAAACCAAAAATAGATTTTGCTTTTATCGGTTTCTTTTGGCAAGCCGGTACGTTTTATTTCGACAAGGGCCAAATCTTGGCTGTCAAGAAAGAAGCGTGTTTCCATTTGTTTATAATTTTGTATTGCGTTGTATTTTAATGCATTATCAAATTCCCCTCCTCGGAGGGGGCAGGGGTGGGTTTATAATCATTCTTCTTTGTGCCGGTTCGCCGCCTTGGAGGTTTCATGTGCTCATAGTTTTATATTGTGTTGTATTTTAACGTATTATCAAATTCCCCTCCTCGGAGGGGCAGGGGTGGGTTATAACCATTCTTCTGCCTGCCCGACTAACTGGTCAGGTGGGTGTATATTTTATGATTAATAAAATTCATGTTCGTTTCATACGGTTTTTTACTGAAGTTGTTTTAAAGTTTACAAGACATAAATTTGCTAAGAACCTGATCCATCAGCAAATAAATGTCTTTTTTATATACCTACCCCTACACCCCTTCAAGAAGGGGAATATTCGGTATTTATTTGCTGATTGATAATACGTTATAAATAGTATTTTTAGATAAACTTTAAACAACTTCACTTTAAGAGGGCTCCCTGACAAACTTTTCAATTTCCAAAAACGGCAACAATTCGTTGAGATCTATGGTTTTTTCCCCCGACAGGATAATGGTGTTGTCGTCCATTTCTTTGAGCATGCCGCATTTAAAATGACTTTGCCAGATGTGCTCCATGTACCATTCGGGTTCTTTACCCCAACGGAGGTCTTTCGATTTTCGTTGCCAAAAGGTTTCTTTGCTGATGGTCAGGAAGATTTTTTTATCGTAATGACTGTAAATGTGTTTATCGCAAAAAGCGAACAGCCCTTCGGCAATGACGATATCGTTTTCTTCACGTGATTTGAGGATGTGACGATAATATCTTGCCAGATCGATGGATTCGGGAATTTCCCAGTCCACATGTCCGTTGATACGGGGAATTTCAAAGATGGGCCGGGCGAAATCGTCCTGGCAAAGTATTTTAATACGGAGGGGACTCAGCGCTGTTTTCAGCCGGTTGGCAAGGGTTGTTTTTCCGGCGTTGCTTACTCCTCCTATTCCAATGACCATAAGAATGTTTGCTAAGGTTGCTGATTGGCGGCAAAAATAGATGATTATTTTGACTTTTTTTGTTGCCCCGGAATAAATTGGTAGGCGCCGAGGTCGGGTTTCTGACCGCGTGGGTTTCCCAGAAGATCAAAAGGGGCTTCGGCGCTGATAACCGGATCCCCTTTGCCAATGGCTGGCGACAGGGTGTCAATACGGTAATCTCCTTCATCAACATCCAAAAATTTAGGGTCTTCGTTTTTGAATATCTTTTGAAAATATTGCGGGTCATTCATGGGTAAGCGGGTTTTTACAAGACAATGATCCAGAAAGTAGGAAGAGTCGGCACCCGAAACCATGGAAGTGCCGAATTCATTGTTGTTGTATCCGTAAATAATGCTGTTGCCAAGGTAAAACTGCATGGCAAACGGAACGGGCCGGTTGTTGGTGTCTTTTAAGAAATTGGTCAGCAATACGGCAGGATTGTTCCGGACAGAATAGGGCCAATAGTTGGCCAGGGTGCTTTGAATAAACCGGTACTTGCCACCGCCGGTAAGTGCCAAACAATAACCTCCGCAATTGGCCACCACCGTATTTTTTCCGTCAATGGTGTAATTACGGCTTAGAATACCGGCTCCGTTCATATTTTCAATCACCACATTGTTCAGCTTCAGTTTGTTTTTGTTTTTTTCAAAGAACGATTCCGCCTGGATGCCGATAAATCCGTTTTTTATGACGACATTGTCCAGGGTGTTGTCGTAGCCCTGACGCCCTTCCATAATCCAAATCCTGTCCCATTGGCCGGGCAGGTCAGCATAATCTTTTTCCAACCGGTCGCCTTGAAAAATTACCGGCTCTTCGCGGGTTCCGTTCACCGTCAACTGGCCATCGGCATAGACCCAGAGGCCGGAATTTTTATGAAAATAAATTTTTGTTCCGGGCTGAATGGTCAGGCTGCCGTAAGCATTAATAACTGCATATCCGTAAACAACAATGGGTTTGTCTTTGTTCCAGGTAATATTTTCAAGGCTGTCGGCTACAATTTTGTAAGGCGGTAAACCTGCCACGTGATGGTCGGCCAGGATATAACGTGCATTTTTCCCCCAGGCGACAAGCTTTACCGACTGCTGGTTGCCGTTGGTGGTAAACAACAACCGGTCTTCCACCACAAAAGGGTTGGCGGCATTGTTGGGGTCGATGGTGACCCGGGCAAAAATAAAAAGGCTGTCGCCACCGCGTATTTCCACATCTTTTTTATCCAAAACACCTTCGCCATCAATGTTGATCCGGAAATCGGAGCCCGTTCCTTTTTCAAGCCGTATATCGGCTATTTTTATGGTGGATTTGGAAGGATTGTACACCATAAGCCGGTGAGTGGCCGATCCCAATGAGGTGAATACCGTGTCGAAAATAATGGAATCGTTGGAAAACGAAAGCTTGATATCAGGGCTTGTGTTTATCTTTTCCTTTTGACAAGCCGAAAACAGGAACCCGATGGTTATAAGCAGGATAACCACCGGAAAAACAAGGTTATCGAAAGTTTTATTTTGAAAAGCTTTTTTCAACGCGATACAGACTTTATTTAATGCAACAAAGATAACCAACAATTGAGATGACGTTGAGAATGATAAAATATTGTTTCCGTAAAGTAAAAATTGGCCTGACCGCCCCTTTTTTGCTGTAGCCCGCCCAAATCAACAATAACATGTATCTTTGTGGCATTCAACACGTAAAAAATTGTATCATTGCAAAAACGATTTTTATGAAAAAACACAGCTACTTTCTTCTTGTGTGGATGATGGGTTTACTTATCCTTACCTTGCCGGCCCGGGCACAATATCAAAATCTGACACATCGTGACTCCACCCAACAGCATACGGGTCGTGTGGAAAAAGTGCAAATGCCGCAAAAGAAAAGCCGTAAAAATCCCAACGGCGGCTTCTTTTTCGGAGGCGGATTGGGAGGCGGTTATTCCACTTACAGTTCGTATATCCAAATTACGCCCATTATCGGATACAGTGTTTCGGCACATTTTCAGTTGGGGACAAGGCTAACATACATGCACCAGTGGTACAAAGATTACAACAATGTAAAATACAATTACAATATTTACGGGGGGAGTTTGTTTTTGCGGTATCTCTTCTTAAAATCATTGTATGCCCAGGCCGAATACGAAATTTTGAGTGTTCCGGACTATTATTCGCCGGATGCCAATGCCAACCGGACGGTCAACAGCCTGTTTGCCGGATTGGGATTTATACAGCACATGGGAGGGAAGGCCTTTCTCACCGTGTCGGTGCTCTATAATTTTTTGGAAGACCAATATTCACCCTATACGAATCCTTTGATCCGGATTGGTTTTGGTGTGGGACTATAGAATGGCCGGCGGATACCGTCTGTTTTAAAAAATCTCTACCGTATCTTCTTCAAAACGCAGGTTGTCCATGATAAATTCCTGGCGTTTAGGAGTATTTTTACCCATATAAAAAGACAGGGTTTCGGCTACCGATGACTCACGCTTGAGAATGACCGGGTCTAACCGGATGTTTTTACCGATGAAATGACGGAATTCACCGGGGGAAATCTCTCCCAGCCCTTTAAACCGTGTGATTTCCGGATTGGGTTTTAATTTTTCGATGGCCGCTATCCGTTCTTCTTCCGAATAGCAATAAAAGGTCTCTTTTTTATTTCTGACACGGAAAAGCGGTGTTTGCAGAATATATAAATGGCCCGTTTTTACCAAATCGGGATAAAATTGCAGAAAAAAGGTGAGCAGCAACAGCCGAATGTGCATGCCGTCCACATCGGCATCGGTGGCAATTACAATATTGTTATAGCGCAGGTTCTCCAGACTTTCGTCAATGTTCAGCGCGGCTTGCAAAAGGTTGAATTCTTCGTTTTGGTAAACAATTTTTTTACTCAGACCATAACTGTTCAGGGGCTTTCCTTTAAGGCTGAAGACTGCCTGTGTCTGTACATCGCGCGATTTGGTGATGGAACCGCTGGCCGAATCTCCTTCGGTAATAAAAAGCGTGGTTTCCAAACGCTTTTCGTGGTTGGTGTTGAGATGGATGCGGCAGTCACGCAGTTTTTTGTTGTGCAAGCTGGCTTTTTTAACACTTTCACGCGCCAGCTTCTTAATGCCGGCCATCTCCTTACGCTCCTTTTCCGACTGCAGGATCTTCCGGTAAAGGGCTTCTGCGGTTTCGGTATGGATGTGCAGATAGTTGTCCAAATTACGCTTGACGATGTCATTGATATAGTTGCGGATGGTTTGTCCGCCCGGTTCCATGTACTGCGATCCCAGTTTGGTTTTGGTTTGTGACTCGAATACCGGCTCCGAAACTTTAATGCTAAGGGTTGCCAGCAGGGAAGTCCGGATATCACTGGTGTCAAAATCTTTTCCGTAAAATTCGCGAATGGTCTTTACCAGCGCTTCACGAAAAGCACTTTGATGGGTTCCTCCCTGGGTGGTATGTTGTCCGTTGACAAACGAATAATATTCTTCGCTGTATGAACTGGAACTGTGTGAAAAGGCACATTCAAAATCCCCTTCTTTGATGTGGATAATGGGATAACGCAAAGGTCCGTTCCCATTAATGTTGTGTTCCAGCAAATCCAACAGACCGTTTTTGGCCTGCATGCGCTGTCCGTTGAAAACGATGGTCAGCCCGTTGTTCAGGAAGACGTAATTCCATAACATCTCTTCCACATATTCGAAAATAAAGTGGATATTCCCGAAAATTTCGCTGTCGGGGATGAATTTAACCAGTGTGCCTTGTTTCAGGTCACAAGGTTTAATATCTTCATCTGTTACCAACTCGCCGCGCCGGTATTCCACAACTTTGGTTTTTCCTTCGCGGATAGACTGGGTGTAAAAATAAGAGGAAAGAGCATTGACGGCTTTTGAACCTACCCCGTTGAGCCCGACGGATTTCTTAAAGACTTTTGAATCGTATTTTGCTCCGGTGTTGATTTGGCTGACACAGGCTTTGACCTTGCCGAGGGGCATGCCCCGCCCATAGTCTCTGACGGTAACCATTTTGTCTTCAATGGTGACTTCAATTACTTTACCGTTGCCCATAACATATTCGTCGATGGAGTTGTCCATGACTTCTTTGAGCAAAACATAAATCCCGTCATCCGGGGAACTGCCATCACCCAGTTTCCCGATATACATTCCGGGCCGGAGCCGGATGTGCTCTTT
Source organism: uncultured Lentimicrobiaceae bacterium (assembly GCA_964473895.1). Lineage (GTDB taxonomy): Bacteria > Bacteroidota > Bacteroidia > Bacteroidales > F082 > Sulfidibacterium. The sequence continues at coordinate 5,844 of CAYYRE010000086.1, forward strand.
CCAGTCAAGTGACCGGATGCTGTCGTCGTTGTATTCTGCTGACATTTCTCCCAATTTGCCGCAAAAATAGGTGTTTGTTGTATCAAAACAACTGCCGGAGACAATAGTTTTTAAACATTTTCTGTTGAAAACCCCGGCCGTATGCCCGGGAACAAAAAAGCCGTTACACTTTGGCTGTAACGGCTTGCAATGGGAAATACCATTGATTTTTTATTCTTTCTCTTTCTTGGTGCTGATCCCAAAAATGGGATACAGGGGGCAAAAACTGACAAATGCAGTCACCAAGGGGACGAGTGCCACCAGTCCCCACCAGCTTTTGTAATAATAACCAAGGGCGGCAATGACAATGCCCAAAATGATACGAATGATCTTGTCTGTACTTCCAATGTTCTGTTTCATAGCGACTTGCTTTTAGTTTGTGACAAAAATAGAAGAAAATAAAATATATTTACGTGACCAAAGTTACAAATCTTCTTTCATTTTGATTTCAGAACGGTGCAAAACGATTTTTCCGCTTTGTTCCAGTTGTTTCAAGAGCCTGGAGACTACTTCCCGTGCTGTTCCCAATTCATTGGCAAGCTGTTGATGTGTGGTGTGCAGGACTTTGTTATCGGGATAAGTCATTTTTCGTTTGAGATGTTCCAGCAGCCGCGTATCCATTTTTTGGAAAACAATCGAATCGATATAGGAAAACAGATCCATAAACCGTTTGTGAATGTGGCTTAAAATAAAGTTGGTCATTTGCGGATAGCGGAAAATCAAATCCGGCAGGGCATCCACAGGAAGTGAAAGGATTTTGGTTTCCATTTCCGTATCGGCATAAATAATGCTTTTCTGGCCGGTTACCCCTGCTCCAATGGAAAGGGCGCAGCTCTCACCGGGTTCGATGTAACAAAGCATGATTTCTTTATCCACATCATACGGATGCATGACCTTGATGCGTCCCCGGATGACCAACGGGACTTCCCGGACATATTTTTCCTGCTCAATAACGCGTGTGCCTGCCGGGACGACGGAAATGTTGCTTTTTTCCATGAGGAGGCCGACCAATTCGGTGTCCGAAAAAATTTTTCGCAAAAAACGGTGTACTTCTTCCATTTCCCTTTTTAATTATGGACAAATATAGATGATTTTATAAAACAACCGGTGCGATGATGGTTGTTGCCGGATGTCCTTAAAATTGCCTTATTTTTGCGGCAAAATTATTGGAATGGAATGGGAAAAACGTATGAAGGCCTTTGTGCAGTTGGGGAATATGCTCCGGCAGGATTTCGGTAATGGAAAGCCCCTGGCGGCGACGGCCGGTTTGCGGAAAATAGCGGAAGAATCTGTGCGGCACAACGGCTGGTTTACCCCTCCTTTTGTATCGCATGCCCTCCATGCCCTTGGCGAAAGCCTTCGTGAAGAACAACTGGAACAATGGCTGGTACCTTATGCCGACCGGCTGGAAAACCAGAAAACACCGAAAACCGTGGGGGTGGTGATGGCCGGAAATATTCCTGCTGTCGGATTTCACGATTTTCTGTGTGTGCTCATGAGTGGCCATCGTTTGCAGGCCCGCCTTTCATCGGACGACAACAGGCTGATGCCGGCCCTTGCCGCATTGCTTACCGCCATCGAACCCGGTTTTACCGACCAAATTATGTTTACCGAAGATACACTGAAAAATTTCGATGCCATCATTGCTACGGGTAGCAACAATACTTCCCGCTATTTTGAATATTATTTCGGAAAATATCCCCACATCATTCGCAAAAACCGGAACGGCGTGGCCGTGCTGACGGGAAAAGAAACGGAAAAACAGCTTCGCTTGCTTTCGGATGATATCTTTTTATATTACGGATTGGGTTGCCGTAATGTGGCCAAACTTTTTGTCCCGGAAGGGTATGATTTTGATCCTTTGCTACAGGTTTTGGGACGCCGTGAAGAAATGGCCGTGAACCATAAATATTTTAACAATTACGAATACAATAAGGCGGTTTTCCTTGTCAACCGTCGTGCCCATTTGGATACGGGAAACTTGCTGTTGGTGGAAGATGAGAAGTTTGCTTCGCCGGTGGGTGTACTGCATTACTCTTTTTATGATACCCCTGAAGCATTACGGAATCATTTGATGGTGAATAGTATGCAAATACAGTGTGTGGTTTCGGAAGCCGGATTTTTGGAAAAAACAGTGCCTTTTGGTAAAAGCCAAATGCCTGAGCTTTGGGAATATGCCGATGGGGTGGATACCTTGTCTTTTTTACTTTCGCTGAAATAGAAAAATATTTTAAAAAAAATTAGGAAGTTAAAGAGATTTGGGATATTTTTGCACCCCCAAAATTGATAGGAAAAACAAAAGAAAATGAAGAAAGATATTCATCCGAAGAATTACAGACTGGTTGTTTTTAAAGACATGTCCAACGACTATGCTTTCATTACCCGTTCAACAGTCAATACCAAAGATACCATTGTGTGGGAAGATGGTAACGAGTATCCCCTGGTCAAGCTGGAGATTTCCAACAGATCGCATCCCTTTTTCACCGGTAAAATGAAACTGGTCGATACGGCAGGACGTGTGGACAAGTTCCGCAACCGGTATAAAAAGTTTCAGGAAAAAAGAAAATAGCAGGAATTTAGGTTTATATGAGAACCCTTGTCGCCCACGGCAGGGGTTTTTTGGTATGAAAACATGGGGAATCCTTTGACAACACCTTTTTTCGTCGTACTTTAGCCTTTCATTTAAAACCGCTGATTTTATGAATTACATCCTTTTCGATGGCGAGGTCAGGGAGCACCTTTTGCCTTTTACCTATACCCGTCCTGTGGCCGATATCCGGTGGGGCATTACCACATTACGCGAAAAGTGGGAAGATTACCTCGGGCAAAAAACTTCCACGCTGAGCCGGGAGTACCTTTCGGAGAAATTTCCGCTTTATACCGAAGAAGAGAACATTTTGATCAATGCTTCCGTGTTGCCCGACGAACAACTGGTAGCCGCCGTTACCCGTCTCGGCGAAGGCGAAGCGTTGGTTCAAGGGGAGGTAATGGTGGCTATCTTTGTGCATGCCCGCGAGATAGAACATCTTCAGGATAGCGTTCCCCATGCCTGCGAATATGAAGGAACCTTGCAACAACTGCGCCATGTGTGGGACCTTTATGCCATGAACAACGATGTCCTCCGGAATGATTTTGAAAAGCTAACCCGGGGAAGAAAATCGGTACCTTTGAGCGGAACCAATTTTGTGATGGGCGATCCATCCCGCATATTCCTTGAAGAAGGGGCTCAGGTGGAATTTGCTTTTCTGAATACTGTCGATGGGCCCATATACATAGGTAAAGAAGCCCGGATTATGGAAGGAGCCAAAATCCGCGGGCCGTTTGCTTTGTGCGAAAAGGCAACTGTAAAAATGGATGCCAAGATTTACGGAGGGACGACCATAGGCCCGCAGTGTAAAGTGGGAGGTGAAATCAGTAACTCGGTTATTTTCGGCTTTTCCAATAAGGCGCATGACGGGTTCCTGGGGAATTCCGTTTTGGGTGAGTGGTGTAACCTGGGCGCCGATACCAATGTTTCCAACCTGAAAAATACTTACGAACCGGTGAAACTTTGGTCGTATGTGACCGGACATTTTGAAAATACCGGACAGCAGTTTTGCGGCCTGATGATGGGTGACCACTCCAAAACAGGCATCAATACCATGTTCAATACCGGTACCGTTGTCGGTGTTTTTGCCAATATATTCGGTGACGGATACCAGCGTAACTTTATCCCTTCTTTTTCGTGGGGTGGAAGAGGCGGGTTAACCCATTACAATTTGAAAAAGGCTTTTCAGGTAGCAGAAGCTGTTTTTGCCCGGCGTCATAAAACGTTTGATGAAACCGAAAAAAAACTATTGACCCGTATTTTCGAACAAACGTATGACCAACGTCGTTGAATGGTATGCCTGACAGACCCAATGACTTTGTTTTATGGTACGGTCATTGCCTTTTACAATAACAGGCTGTCCGGTAAATGTGTTTGCCATTGAAGTCCAGCGTGTTTTAGTTATGTTTTTATTATAATGCCGGCAGGAATGTCCGGCGTACTGACAGATTGACGGAAAGAATTTGAATATTATGAAAAATTTATTTGCATTACAGGATATGATAAATGGCGATACGGAATTTTTTCCGTTGATGTCTCCCGAAGATGAGAAGGAGATGAATGAGGAAAAAATCCCCGAAGAGTTACCGATTTTGCCTTTGCGCAACATGGTTTTGTTTCCGGGGGTGGTGATTCCCATTACGGCCGGACGTGAAAAAAGCGTCAAGCTGCTCAAAGAGGCTTATCAGGGAAACAAAACCATTGGGGTGGTGGCCCAAAAAGAAGCTGAGATCGAAGACCCCGGTGACGATGACCTTTATCAGGTGGGAACAGTGGCGCGGATCATAAAAATCCTGCAAATGCCCGATGGGAATACCACCGCCATTATCCAGGGAAAACGGCGTTTTTCCATCGAGGAAATGATACAGCAGGAACCTTATTTTACGGCCCGGGTGCGCCCTTATGTTTCCAACGAAAAATTTCCGGATAACGAAGTTTTCAATGCCCTGATTTCCTCCATCCGGGATCTCGCCGTACAGATTATTGAAAAATCACCGGTGATTCCTTCGGAAGCTTCTTTCCCTGTAAACAACATTGAAAGCCCGGCTTTTCTCGTGAATTTTGTCTCCTCTAACCTCAATGCAGACAATGCACAAAAACAGGAACTCCTCGAAATGACCAGCCTGGAGGAACAGGCCAATAAAGTATTGGAATTGCTTACCCGCGAATTACAGGTGCTGGAATTGAAAAACCAAATCCAGACCAAGGTAAAAACGGACCTCGATAAACAACAACGTGATTATCTGTTGAACCAACAGTTGAAAACCATCCAGGAAGAGCTGGGGGGTGCGCCCCATGAGCAGGATATTCAAAAACTGGAGGAAAAAGCGAAGAAAAAACAATGGCCGGAATATGCCGCCGAAAATTTCCGGCAGGAAATGTCCCGCCTGCAGCGTATGAACCCCAATGCGGCGGAATATTCCATTCAAATGAATTACCTGGAATTTTTGGTGGATCTGCCATGGAACGAATATACGGCAGATAACCTGGACCTGAAAAGGGCACAGCGTATTCTGGACAAAGACCATTACGGTTTGGAGAAAATCAAAGAGCGTATCCTGGAATATCTCGCTGTATTGAAGTTGAAAAACAATATGAAAGCCCCCATTTTGTGTTTTGTGGGACCTCCCGGCGTGGGCAAGACCTCTCTGGGCCGTTCCATTGCCCATGCCCTCGGACGGAAATATGTTCGCATGTCATTGGGAGGGCTTCGTGATGAATCGGAATTGCGTGGTCACCGGAAAACCTATATCGGAGCCATGCCCGGGCGTATCCTGCAAAATCTGAAAAAAGCAGGCGCCTCCAATCCGGTTTTTATGCTTGACGAAATTGATAAAGTGAGCGGAAACAATTTTAGCGGTGACCCGCAGGCTGCCTTGCTCGAAATATTGGATCCCGAACAAAACAATTCATTTTATGATAATTACCTTGAAATGGATTACGACTTGTCGAAAGTGATGTTTATTGCTACGGCCAATACCTTGTCGGGAGTGCATCCTGCCCTTATCGACCGTATGGAGGTGATTGAATTGAGCGGTTATCTTTTGGAAGAAAAAGTTGAGATTGCCCGGCGGCACCTGCTTCCCAAACTTTTTGAGGAAAACGGAATCCAAAAAAAACAACTTGTTTTTCCTAAAAAAACCCTGGAGGCCATTGTGGAAAAATATACCCGCGAAGCAGGGGTGCGGCTGCTGGAAAAACAAATAGCCAAGGTGATGCGCAATCGCGCCAAATTTATTGCCCTCGGCGAGCCGTATGATCCTAAAATAAAGCCTGATGATTTGACCGAAATTCTGGGAAAACCAAGGTTTACGCGTGACAGCCTTGTGTCTAACGATATTGCGGGAGTAGTAACCGGATTGGCATGGACAAGGGTTGGAGGCGAGATTTTGTTTGTGGAAGTCAGCCTGAGCAAAGGGGATGGCCGCCACCTGAAACTTACCGGAAACCTTGGAGATGTCATGAAAGAATCGGCTACATTGGCGTACGAATATCTGAAAGCCCATGCGGATTACCTTGATCTGGATCCCGAAATCTTTGGCCGTTGGAATGTACACATCCATGTACCGGAGGGAGCCACCCCCAAAGATGGCCCTTCGGCCGGTGTGACCATGCTGACCGCGCTGGCTTCGGCATTTACGCGGCGTAAAGTGAGGGCACGTTTGGCCATGACCGGAGAAATTACCCTGCGCGGAAAAGTACTGCCGGTAGGGGGGATTAAGGAAAAAATACTGGCTGCCAAAAGGGCTAAAATAAAAACCATCCTCCTTTCCCGTGAAAACGAAAAAGACATTGATGAGATTCCCGATAAATATATCGAAGGGCTGACCTTTGTTTATGTGGATACCATGCGCGAAGTACTCGACTATGCGTTGCTCAAGGAAAAAGTGAAAGATTAAGGTCGAAAAAAAGCTGCTTTTGTTCATTAAAAGCAGCTTTTTTTTGACATGGCAGGGTTATTTTGCAGGCCGTTTAAAGATATACCGTGTGATGAAGATTCCTTTGCCATCTTTTTGTCCGGCATCACTTTCCACACCACTGGTGACAAATGCCAGTTCCCATCCTTCCTGAATGGTTTTGTTTATTTTGTCGGAAATCACGGCATCATTGGAGGCAATGTTTTGGAAATTAATCCCCACACCGCTGTAAAAGTTCAGTAATTTGGTTTCGTCAAAATTGTTGACCTTTACTTGGGAACGTTTTACATTTTTTTGGGTACTTTTTTTTCCGTCGGTGCGGGAAGTGGTGAAGTTGGCCACGTTGACCTTTTCTTTATTGTCAATAATCCGTGAACGGCCCATACCCATGGGCACAACCGATTCCACGCTCGTAACTACCTTGTACTCATACTTTTGTTGCGAAAAGGCCATCAGCACGGTAAACAGAAACAGGAAAGTCATTGAAATTTTCTTCATAAAGCATCTGAATTTTAGTTGGTTAAATAAATCAAAGATAAGGGAATTTTTATAATGGACGTTTTTTGAACTAAATTTGGTAAAATAAAATTTAGCCGTTTTTTTAGTCTGATTGGGCCGGAGTGCCCGGGCCCCAATTTGTTAGATTAACTGATCAGTGGGAAAAAGGAGGCTCTGTCTTGGCCGGAATTGCCTTTTTGGTTAAATTTGGTGCTGTAAATGGAAAAATAGAGAATCATGAAAATA
>CAYYRE010000087.1:0-13033 GCA_964473895.1 uncultured Lentimicrobiaceae bacterium
CTTTCGACATCTCCCGGCCACCTTTTTCATACAATTTCTTGCCAAGAAGGGTTATGGTCCAAAACAAGAACAAAATGGTAAATGCACTGGCCAGTGCCGACATGATATTGATCATCATGGCCACATGGGCCACGTTACCGAACGAAAAAAGGGAGAAAAAACGTCCCATCATCTGGAACAAAGGAGCTCCCGGAGGGTGTCCCACCTGCAGTTTATACGAAGTGGCAATGTATTCGCCCGGGTCCCACCAGCTGGCCGTAGGCTCTATGGTCGAAAGATAGACAAAAGCCGCAATGGCAAAAACAGCCCAGCCTATCCAGTTGTTCAGTTTCTTGAAATTGTTCATTGTACCGGTTTTGTATTGAATTCAGGCTGCGAATTTAGGAAATTTAACCCTTGTACAGGAATTTTAAGAAATTTTAAAAAAAAAGAGTCTGCCCACTGGCAACCCTCTAACCATTGCCCAGTGATTACCTGACGACAGCCTGGCCATCGTTTCAATATCAATTATCCCCGGATTTTATACTTTTGTATCATGGCTAAAACAAAAACAACTTTCTTCTGCCAAAACTGCGGCTATCAGGCTTCCAAATGGTTAGGAAAATGTCCGGCCTGCGGCGAGTGGAACACCTTTGTAGAAGAAGTCATCAACAAAACGGATGACAAAAAGCATGGCACAAAAAAAGGGGAGAAAAAACCCAAACCGGTTCCCATTGCACAGATCACGGCTGAAAAAGAAGACCGTATTGATACACACAATGCCGAGTTGAACCGGGTTTTGGGTGGTGGCTTGGTGCGCGGTTCCGTGGTACTTGTGGGTGGTGAACCGGGTATTGGCAAATCCACCCTGCTCCTGCAAACCGCTTTGAACATGAAAGGGCATACCATTTTATACGTTTCGGGCGAAGAAAGCCAGCAACAAATCAAGATGCGTGCCGACCGCATCGGCATGGCCAATACCGATTGTTATATCCTCAACGAAACTTTTACCACCGATATTTTCAAACAAATTGACGTTGTCAACCCGGATATACTGATCGTCGATTCCATACAGACCCTTTATACCGACACGCTGGAATCATCACCGGGAAGCATTTCTCAGATACGCGAAACGGCAGCCGAACTCATGCGTTTTGCCAAAACCACCCATGTTCCTGTTCTGCTTATCGGGCACATTACCAAAGACGGCAATCTGGCAGGGCCTAAAGTCCTTGAACACATGGTGGATACTGTTTTACAATTTGAAGGCGACCGCCATTATGGTTTTCGTATCCTGCGGGCCATGAAAAACCGTTTCGGATCCACTGCCGAACTGGGCATTTTTGAGATGCATGCCGGAGGGCTGCGCGAAGTGAACAACCCCAGTGAGGTATTGCTTTCGCAACGCGAAGAAGCCACCAGCGGAGTAGCCATTGCCGCCATGATCGAAGGACAGCGGCCTTTGCTCATCGAAACCCAGGCACTGGTGACACAGGCGGCCTACGGAACAGCCCAACGCTCTTCCACAGGATTCGACATGCGGCGCTTAAACATGTTGCTGGCTGTTTTGGAAAAACGCAGCGGATTCAAACTCAGCACTAAAGATGTCTTCCTGAACATTGCAGGCGGCATTCGTGTAGACGATCCGGCCATCGACCTTGCCGTGATAGCTGCCATTCTCTCTTCCGCCGAAGAAATCCCCATTGAAACCAACGTCTGTTTTGCCGCCGAAACAGGCCTTTCGGGTGAAATCAGGGCGGTTACCCATGTGGAAAACCGTATTCTTGAAGCCGAAAAACTGGGATTTAAAAGGATATTTATTTCACGATTCAACCTGAAAGGCTTGGATACGAAACGTTATCAAATCCAAATTATCGGTATCGGCAAAATCGAAGACCTCCTTCAGGAACTTTTCGGATGAAATGGGTTCAGGCATATGCCTACAACTATTTACACCGTCAACCAACAATGGTTCAGACGTCCTAACAATGGTTCAGGCGTCCGCCTGGACCTGTACCAACAACCATACTGTTATACTACTAACAATGGTTCAAGCATCCGCTTGTACCACAAACCAACTTTCTTCCGCCCATCCCACCACTAACAGTGGTTCAGGCGTCCGACTGGACCTGTACCAAAAACCATACTGTCATATTACTCACAAATTTATTTATTTTTGTGAAAAATTTCACATGGACAAAAACAGCCAAAAATGACCATTCAAAAATTAAACGACCTTTTTCAGGTACTGAAAGCGCAAAAAAGCAAACGGCTCGTAGCCGCTTTTGCCAACGATGCCCATACCATTGGGGCCATCAGCCGGGCAGTGGATATGGAAATTGTGGAAGCCACACTGGTGGGCGACAAAGAAATCATCACGCGGGTTTGCCGCCAGGAAAATATCGACATCAAGAAATTTAATGTGGTCAACGTTACCGATGAAATGGATGCTGCACGGTGGGCTGTTCGTTTAATCAACGAAGGGCATGGCGACATGCTCATGAAAGGATTGGTAAGTACCGACAAATACATGCGCGCCATATTAGACAAAGACAACGGGCTCATGCCACCCGGTGCCATCCTCAGTCATGTTACGGTAATGGAAACACCCCGTTATCATAAATTGTTGATTGTAGGGGATGTGGCCATCATTCCTTTACCCGGATTAAAGGAAAAAACAGCCATCACAAAATACCTCATCACCACGGCACAGGCGTTGGGAATCGAACAACCGAAAGTGGCTGTATTGGCTGCCACCGAACAGGTAATGCCCAAAATGCCCGCTTGTACAGATGCCGCTTTGATCGCCAAAATGGCCGATCGCGGACAAATCAAAGGGGCTTTGGTAGAGGGCCCGCTGGCGCTGGATGTGGCCATTGACAAGGAAAGTGCAGAGATTAAGAAAATTGACAGTCCCGTGGCCGGCGATGCCGATTGCCTGGTCTTCCCCAACATCGAATCGGGCAATATATTTTACAAAACCAATACCAAACTGGCCGGCGGGGAGCAAGGGGCGATTGTGGTAGGAGCCAAAGTTCCGGCTGTCCTCTCTTCGCGCGGCGACAGCATTCAAACCAAACTTTATTCCATTGCACTGGCGGCCATCACGGCAAAATAATTGTACTTTTGCCCGCCCAATAATCAGGTTATGAACCAAGATGAAATCAGGATATTGGCCATTAATCCCGGATCCACCTCCACAAAAATTGCGGTGTACGTGGGAACCAATCCTGTTTTTATTCAAACCATTCGCCATACGGCCGAAGAGCTGGCCCCTTTTAAGGTAATTACCGAACAATTTGAATTTCGTAAAAACATTATCCTGAAAGAGCTCCGGTCGGCAGATATACGCCTCGACTTAATCCGTGTGGTCATGGGCCGGGGCGGGCTGCTTCGCCCCGTGGAATCGGGCGTTTTTGAGGTAACACCCCAAATGCTGGAAGATTTGCGCAGTTGCCGATACGGCGAACATGCCAGCAACCTCGGCGGACTGATAGCTTACGACATTGCCTCCTCGTTGCCCGACGCCAAAGCCTACATCACCAATCCGGTGGTGGTGGATGAGCTGGACGACCTGGCCCGTCTCTCAGGCCACCCGTTACTTCCCCGTCGTTCTATCTTTCATGCCCTGAACCAAAAAGCCGTGGCACGGCAACATGCCCGTTCCATTATGCGCAAGTACGAAGACCTGAACCTCATTGTGGTACACCTTGGGGGAGGCATCACCGTGGGAGCCCATAAAAAAGGCCGGGTGGCGGATGTTAACCAGGGACTGGACGGCGACGGCCCCTTTTCGCCCGAACGTTCAGGAACACTTCCTGTGGGCGACCTTGCCAGGCTTTGCTTTAGCGGAAAATACACGCTGGGCCAAGTGGAAAAAATGATCAAAGGTCAAGGCGGATTAATGGCCTACCTCGGAACCAACAGCGCTTATGAGGTGGAACAACGGGCAGCCGGCGGCGACAAACAAGCCAAACTGATTTATGATGCCATGGCCTATCAGGTGGCCAAAGAAATCGGCGCCATGGGAGCCGTTTTGAAATACGAAATAGATGGCATCCTGATTACCGGCGGCATCGCCCATGACAAATATTTTGTCAATCAAATCATCTCCTATGTACACCGTTTGGCACCCGTGCATGTTTATCCCGGCGAAGATGAAATGAAAGCCCTTGCCATGAACGGATTGAGGGTTGTTAAAGGAGAAGTACAAGCCAAAAAATACTGAGATAATTCCCTTTTTTCTTGAATTGTGACCATTTTCCTGTTATATTTGTCCTAAAGACAAAATAATAAGTACCAGATTCCGAATGACAAAACACAAATCTTTTTTTGTCATTTAGAATTTAATTTTTGGAAACAAAATCCGGCACTTACACGGTGTATCGTTTCTGCTAACCATTGTGACCCATGAAATCCCTTAGCGCATATATCATCACTTCCGGAACAAACCGGTTTAACACTTTTCTCACTTTTTTACAAAAACTACCCCAAAAAATAACGGTTCAGGTAAGCTCTCGTTTTTCCAAAGAAAAAATTGCCCGGGCCAACCTGCTTTTTGTGGATGAGTCCACGGCGAGGAAATACTGCCGGGAAATTACCGAAATAAAATCCGAAACCGGACTTTTTCCCGTTATTTTGCTGGCTTCAGAAAACTTTGATCCCGAAAGCGAAACCTTGCCCGGTTGTATTGATGATGTGGTAATGCCTTCCTTTGTTCCTTCGCTTTGGGAAAGGCGGCTACAAAGTTACACAGCACTTTATGTAAAAGGAAAAAAACAATTTTCGACAAACGGTGAAGAATACAAAAGCCTGTTCCGGGAAAACCATTCCATCATGCTTCTTATCGATCCCGGTTCGGGAAAAATCGTAGATGCAAACAAGGCGGCTTGTAATTTTTACGGGTATCATTACCATCAACTGACGCAGATGACCATTCATCAATTGAATACGCTACCAAAAGAAAAGGTAAAGCAGGAAATGATAAAGGCCCGTACGGGTCAAAAAGACCACTTTATCTTTTCGCACAAACTGGCTAACGGACAAGTAAAAACCGTTGAGGTTTACTCGGGCAAGGTAAAACACAGGGGCAAAATACTGCTTTATTCCGTCATTCATGATATTACCGGTGCGGAAACTACCCGGAAAGCCCTCAAAGAGCAGGAAGAAAATTATCGCCAGATCATAGAAAATGCCCCCGACATTATTGTGCTTATCGATCCTTCGGGAATCATTAAATATGTAAACCGGCGCATTTACGAATATGGGAAATACCAGCCGGAGGAGATTATCGGCCGGCCTGTTACACAGTTTATCCCACCCGAGGACCACGCCCGGGTAAAAGAAGCCGTGCAAAGGGTTTTTGAAAGTAACCGCGAAACCAACTTCTTTTCGACTTCCCTCTTGTTGAGAAACGGAAAAAAGCTCCCCATCCTCACCAAAGGAATTCTGCTAAAATTCGGCGGCGAAGTCCTGAACATGACCGTCATTCGCGACATAAGCCCTATCAAAGAGGTGGAAAACCGGTTGAAAGAGAGCAAAGAAACTTTTGAAAACATTTTTAATAACCGGTCTGTGGCCATTTATATCCAAGATCAAAACGGTGTTTTTCTCGACATAAACCGGGCCGCACTGATGCAATACGGTTACCATGATAAAAAAAGCCTGATCGGAAAAACCCCCGATTTTGTGGTTGCCAAAGGAAAAACCCGACTGTCCGATATCAAAAAATATTTGCAGGCAGCTTTTGAAGGAAAACCGCAACATTTTGAATTTTGGGCCAAGCGCAGCGATGGCACCGTTTTCCCCAAACTTGTGCAGATTGAAAAGGGAACATGGTTCGGAAAACCAGTCCTTTACAATTTTTCTTTTGACATTACCGAACGCAAAAAAACGGAAGAAGCGCTGCAGGACAGTGAAGAAAAATTCAATGCCATTTTTAACAGTTCCCCCTCTCCCGCTCATCTGGTCAACCGGAAATTTGAAATTGTACTGGCCAACAAAAAACTTTTGGCACTCACCGGAAAAACCTTAAAGGAAGTTACCGGAAAAAAATGTTATGCCGTTTTTCAGCAAAAAGATGACGTGTGCGAAAACTGTGCGGTCCAACAGGTTTTTGAAAAAGGCGATCCCGCTTCCACCGAAGGCTGCCTCATCACCTCCGAAGGAGAGACCCGTTATTACAACACGCTGGCCTATCCCATTAGGGATAACCGGGGAAACATACGGTATGCGGTGGAATCGACGCTGGATATTACCGAAGCCAAAAAAACGGCTGAAAAGCTGAAACAGAGCGAGGAAAACTATCGTCTGCTCTTTGAAAAAGCACCATTCGGCATCTTTATTGTCCATCCCAATGGCACCATTCTCGATGCCAATCCGGTTTTACTGAAAATTGTGGGCTCTCCTTCGTTGGAGGCCACAAAAAAAATCAATGTCAAAGATTTTCCTTTACTGGTACAGGCAGGCTATGTGGAATATTTTCAACAGTGTCTTTCTACAGGAAAAATCATACGATTCAAAACCGATTACACCTCCAAATGGGGAAAATCATTTGTGGCCGAAAGCACTTTTGTCCCTTTAAAAGACAAAAAAGGGAACATACAAAAAGTGTACACCATTTTGCGAGACATCACCGACCAGGAAAGGGTGGAACAGCAACTCAAGGAAAGCGAAAACAAGTACCGCTCGCTGGCGGAGACTTCTTCGGATCTTATCTTAACATTTGACATCAACGGCAAGTTTACCTACCTCAACCCTGCACTTGAAAAAATAACGGGTTATAAGCCCGAAGAGGTTATGGAAAAACCTTTCTGGGATTTTATTGCTCCCGAATATGTGACATCAACCATTGAAAAATTCAAACGGGGTTTACAAGGAGAACATATCCCTTTGTATGAAATTGAGTTATTACATAAAACCGGAAAACGCGTCCCTGTAGAACTCAACGTAACCTCACTGTATGATGCGCAGGGAAAAGTCACCGGACGGATCGTCGTAGCCCGCGACATTACAGAACGCAAAGCAGCAGCAAAGGCTTTAAAAGAAAGCGAACTTCGGTTAAAAAGATTCTCACAAATAACCACAGAAGGCATCATTTTTCACAAAGACGGTTCTATTTTCGATGCAAATCAGGCCATTCTGCGCATGCTGGGCTATACACTGGAAGACCTTATTGGCCAACACATTGTGAAAAAACTTGCCCTACCGAAATATTACCCGATGATCGATGAACATCTCCGTAAAGATTATTCTGAACCCTATGATATAGAAATTTATAAAAAAGATGGATCCATCTTACCGGTGGAAGTAGCCGGTGTAAATTACACTGACAACATGGGCAAAACATTCAGGGCTTCGGTTTTCAGGGATATTTCGCGCCGGATAAGAATGGAAAAAGCATTGCGCGAAAGCGAAAACAAGTACCGATCGCTGGCCGAAACTTCCATCGACATGATCCTGACCTATGATCTCGAAGGCAACATCACTTATGTAAACCCGGCCGTTAAAAACATTTTCGGATACGATCCGGACGAAATCACCGGGAAAAAGTTTACCGATTTTGTCGTGACAAAAGATGTTGAAAAGGCGGTAGAAAATTTCATAAAAGGCAAATCGGGTTATTCGGTACCCCTGTACGAACTTGAAATCAAGCATAAAAACGGGAAAAGCATCCCGGTGGAAATTAACCCGACCTCGTTGCATGATGCGGAAGGAAACATTATCGGACGGCTCACCATAGTGCGCGACATCACCGCAAGAAAAAAAGCCGAACAAAACCTCCGGCTGCTGGCCAAAGCACTGAATGCAGCTGCCAACGCCGTGATTATTACAGATGCAACCGGAACTATCGAATGGATCAACCAGGCATTTACAACATTGACAGGATATTCCAAAGAAGAAGCCATAGGCAAACATTCCAAAGACCTGATTGAATCGAACCAACAGGACCAGGCCTTTTTTGATGAACTGAACCGCATAGT
Organism: uncultured Lentimicrobiaceae bacterium; assembly: GCA_964473895.1. Taxonomy (GTDB): domain Bacteria; phylum Bacteroidota; class Bacteroidia; order Bacteroidales; family F082; genus Sulfidibacterium. The sequence goes on from CAYYRE010000087.1 coordinate 7,962, forward strand.
GCTTTCCGGAAAAGTGTGGAAAGGGGAAATCATAGACAAAAGAAAAGACGGCACCCTGTATGTTGTGGAAGAAATCATCACGCCGGTGACCAATGCCCGTGGAGAAGTAGAGCACCTCATAGGCATCATGACCGACATAACCGAACGCAAAGAAGCCGAACGCGAACTCCTTGCAGCCAAAGAAGCAGCCGAAGAGGCCAGCCGGCTGAAATCGGCTTTTCTGGCCAATATGAACCACGAAATACGCACCCCCATGAATGCCATTATGGGATTTTCAAACCTTATGCTGGAAACCGTCGATGAGCAGGTCAGAGAAAATTATGCCCGCATCATCAACAACAGTGCCGAGCAGTTGCTGAAGCTCATCGATGATGTCATTTACCTTTCGCGGCTGCAAAGTGAAAAGCTGCCGTTGAAAAAGATTGTTTTTCATCCGGCAGACATTGTGCGCGAGATCTACGAAATGTTTAGCCTTCCGCACATGAAAAAAAATCTTGAAATCAAGCTATCCATCCCTGAACAAGCCGGACAAATCCTAATGAAAGCCGATGATTACAAAATCAAGCAAATCCTTACCAACTTTGTTTCGAACGCCCTAAAATACACCCCCGAAGGTTCTGTGGAGATCGGATTTAAAACCGAAGGAAAGGACCTCCTTTTCTTTGTAAAAGATACGGGAATAGGGATCCCCGAAGAAGAACAAAAACACATTTTTGAAGCTTTTTACCGTGGCGAAGAAGCGGTTTCGTCTGCCATACGGGGTACCGGCCTCGGACTGAACATCGCCAAAGAACTGGTAGAGCTCATGGGTGGAACCATCGGCGTCAAGTCACAACCCGGCAAAGGCTCTTGTTTCTTCTTTAGTCTGCCTTGTGATTTGGCAGAGACCACAACACCCCCCCAAAAGAAACCGAAAAAATCCCCGGCGAAGCTGAAAAACATGGATGTACTCATTGTGGAGGACGACGAAACCAATTACCTTTATTTCAATGCCGTTCTAAAAAATGTGGTGCATAAAACCGACCGTGCCCGAAACGGGCAGGAAGCCGTTGAGAAAGTACACCACCGGCCTTACCATCTGATCTTGATGGACATAAAAATGCCGGTCATGGATGGTTACGAAGCCACCCGCCGGATGAAAAAATACAATCCGTCACTTCCGGTCATCGCCACCACAGCCTATGCCACACAGGAAGAAAAAGAAAAAGCCATTGCTGCCGGCTGTGATGAATACCTGAGCAAACCGGTAAAAAAACAAACACTTCTTGCCCTGCTTGAAAAATACGGTGGCCGGAAATAACCCGATAATCTTTTTACCTTAGCACTTTCTTTTTCTTTACAAAAACAGCAAAACGTTGGAACGTTATCTGCAAATCATTTCCGTATCGCTGGAAGCCGTTTTTCTGAACAAATCGCGTTCTATCCTAACAGCCTTGGGTATTATTTTCGGGGTGGCTGCAGTGATTGCCATGATGGCCATTGGCAATGGTGCCCGCCAGGAGATCCTCAACCAAATGAAAATGGTGGGGGTAAACAACATAGTCATTCTTCCATCGGGCAAGGGGCAAAACAACCATAAATCCGGAAACCAAAGCGACAAAAACACGCAGGAAAAAACGGCACAGAAAAAATACGTGCCGGGCATCTCGCTAAAAGATGCCGAAAATATCCGCCATACCCTCCCCACGGTGGCAGAGATAAGTCCTGAAATTGAATATCAGGTACAAGCTTCCCGGAAAGGAAAAAGAATGCAGGCCCGTCTCAGTGGCGTATCCCCGGCATTTTTCAGAATCTTTAACCTGAAAACAAAAAACGGGGCATTTTTTAGCCGGCAGCAAACCCGGGAGGGCGAACCGGTCTGTGTTATCGGTCCCGAGGTAGCCGCACGGCTTTTCCCCGATGAGGACCCTTTGGGCAAACAACTCAAAGCCGGCAACATTTGGTTACAGGTTATCGGCATCATTCAAGGAGTGCAAGTCAATAAAAAAGCGGAAGCCATGGGTATTTCCGATTACAACCAAAGTATCTTTACCCCTTTAAAAACCATTCTTTTACGATACAAAGACCGCTCGCTGATCAACCAGGCTGCGTTGATGGGCGGCGGAGAACAGGTCGTTTTTTCCGGAGGCGACGTGATGTTATTCGATGACGGAAGCAGCAACCGGGGCAGTCCGGACAATAACCAGTTAGATAAAATCGTAGTACAGGTAAAAGAGAGTCATCAGCTGGTGCCCACGGCGAAAGTCATCCGTCAAATTTTGTTGCGCCGCCATCAAAACACGCAGAACTTCGAGATAAAAATCCCTGAACTCCTACTCCGGCAAGAACAAAAAACCAAAGATATTTTTAATATCGTACTCGGTGCCATTGCCGGGATTTCATTGCTGGTAGGTGGCATTGGCATCATGAACATCATGCTGGCATCGGTTATGGAACGGATTCGCGAAATCGGCATCCGGCGGGCCACCGGTGCCACCAAAAGAGACATCATCTTCCAGTTTTTGGCCGAGTCCACATTCATCAGTATCAGCGGGGGCATCATCGGGGTGCTGCTTGGGGTGGTTATGGCCAAAGTCATTACGCTGACCACCGGTATCTTAACGTTGGTTTCGTTAGGTTCTATTTTGCTTTCGTTCGGCGTGGCTGCTGCTGTGGGCATGATTTTCGGCTACTTACCGGCCAAAAAAGCGGCCTTGCAGGATCCGGTGGAATCACTGCGGCACGACTGAACCGGCCCAAACCGAACAAAAACCATGGAGACAAAACCGGTAAATCAATGGGATACACGAAGTTTCATTGAAAACACCCCATGACAAATCTCGCGAAAATGAAAAAATAAGAAGTATGAAAAAACCTGAAAAGTGGAATATCCCTGACGTTTTTAACGAAAATGTTTAAGGATTTTTGATCTCAACGATGGTGTTTCGGAAATTTTTTTGAAATTTGATTTTTAACATTTGGTATATACATTTTATTTCAAAGTGCATAATTTACTGTTTTTAGGTTATTTGCGTTTTGCTAACGATTACGACCCATGAAAAAAATCCTGTTGTTTGCCTTTTTTATTTGCTGTTCCTGGGAACTTTCCGCCCAATCGGTAAAACATTTTACCCTTGATGAAGTCATCCGTATGGCCCAAAAGCAGTCGCCCGATGCGGTGATGGCCAAACACCGTTTCCGGAAAAGCTATTGGCAATACCGTAGTTTCAAAGCTACATACTTGCCCAATCTGAACCTGGCTGCCACACTCCCCTCCATTAACCGCAGCATTAACGCCATCTCGGCACCGGACGGTACCGTTTCGTACACATCGCAAAGCATATCCAACTACTCCATTGGCCTTTCGTTAAATCAGAAAATAGGTCTGACGGGCGGAGAGGTTTTTGTAAACACCGGATTGCAACGTATGGACAACTTTTTTACGGATACCACCACCCGGCAATACCTGAGCAACGTGGTCAACATTGGTTTCAGCCAGCCGATTTTTACCTACAATCCGTACAAATGGCAAAAAAAACTGGAACCGTTGAAATACGAAGAAGCCAAACGCCGGTACATGGAATCGGAAGAAGATATTGCCATAGAGGCCATTAACCGTTTTTTCTCGTTGCTTACGGCTCAAATTGAAGTGGAAATTGCCAAAAAAAATTACCACAACTATGATACGCTGTACAAAATAGCACAAGGACGTTACAATCTCGGCAAAATTGCCCAAAACGACCTGTTACAGCTGCAGTTGAGTCTGCTGAAAGCGGATGCTTCGGTGGAACAAAGTGAACTGAATTACAGCGATAAACTTTTCCGTTTTAAATCGTTTTTAAGGCTGAAAGACAGCAGTCCCATTAAGTTGGTACCGCCGGTACTTACCCATTTTTTTACTATCCCGGTGAGCAAAGCCGTTGAAGAAGCCAAGTTGAATACTTCCACCGCCCTGACTTTTACCCAGCGGCTGCTCGAAGCGGCCAGCCAGCTGAACATGGCCCGCATGAACGGCCGTTTCGATATGAATTTGTATGCCAGTTTCGGACTTTCGCAAACAGCCCACACCCTGCAGGAAGCCTACCGGCAACCGCTAAACCAGGAACGGGTAAGCATGGGAATCACCCTGCCGCTGCTCGACTGGGGCCGGGCAAGGGGCAACATCAAAGTAGCCGAATCCAACGAAGAACTGGTAAAAACATCGGTGCAGCAAGACAAAATAGATTTTGAACAAAATATCTACCTGAAAGTTATGCAGTTCGCCATGCAGAAAAAACAACTGGCCATTGCCGCCAAATCGGATACGGTGGCCCGGTTGCGTTACGAAATCACCCATAAGCGGTACATGATCGGCAAAGTAAACGACATACTGGAATTGAACAATGCACAAATCGACAACGACAATGCCAAACTAAACTATTACAAAACACTGAAAGATTACTGGATCAACTATTACGAAATCCGCAAGCTGACCTTGTATGATTTTCAGCACAACCTGCCCATTGTGGTGGATACGAAAATGCTGACACAATAAAAATAAAACCTCACTTTTTTTAAAGATCGATGAACGAATAATGAATGCGATTTACCTGTAAATAGAGGCCTTACCATGCAACAAACCGACTCCAAAAGGCAATATTTATACAAATTTCAACTTCTTCAATAGGCGTTTGGCGTTCGGGGTTTGGCGTTAAGCGTTCGGCGTTCGGGGTTTGGGTGTTGGGCGTTTGGGGTTCGGTGTTCATCATTTTTTGAATGTAGAATATAGATCAACGAATGATGATTTTAGATTTATCTGTGAACTAAAAACTTGTCCGGCAACAAACTGACGCCACAAGTCAACTTTTTAATCAATTTTCAGCTCTTTCTATCGGTAATTACCTTCCGCTTTTCAGGTCTTGGCCGGCCTGAAAAGAGCACCGGAGGAGTAAACCTTCCGGCGTCGAACAAGGCTTGCGGGCAGCAGTCCCGGAAGGTTGGCCAAAAAGCCAACTCTTAAAACAATTTCCTCTTCTTCAATCGTTGATCGGTGTCCGGAGTTCATCATTTTTTGAATGTAGAATATAGATCAACGAATGATGATTTTAGATTTA
>CAYYRE010000088.1:0-12837 GCA_964473895.1 uncultured Lentimicrobiaceae bacterium
TGGTACGTATCATTTACCCAATTTGAAACCGAATCCACCCAAGAAGCGTGATATTCTGAAACCACTTTGCCATTAAAATCATAAACGTAATGGCTACTGTCATTGTTAAGCCACCGGTTTCCTTCCCATGTTTTCAAAACCGTAGCGCTCAACTGATGCAGGCTGTCGTAACTGTTATGCACGAGAGAGGTAATGGACCAGGTCCCGTTTTCCCATACTTTGGAAAAAACCCAAACGGGTTTTCCCACCGTATCGTAAATAACCGAATCCTGCGATTGTTTCTCCCATTTTCCGTTTACGGTAAGCTCTGTGAGCGAAGTCACCTGATTGCCCGCCGTATCGTAAGTATAAATGTAACGCTGGGGGTTGATATAATTGGAATAGACGATCGCAGTGTCAATATGAAAAACAAACCGCCCCGAAGTGGCTTTAAAGTGAATGCGGTTGGTAACAGAAGTACTCCCTTTTAACCCCGCCATAAAACCCGGAGGGAGCTGGTTTTTATACTGTTTTGGATAAAGAAATCGCTTTTGTGCCGTATTTTTCGCCGGAATCTGAGCAAAAACCACTCCCCCCAACAAAAACAGCACACAAAAAAAAGAACTTATTTTTAAAAGTATTTTCACAATTTTAAGGTAAAAAGGTTTTACATATTTTCTTTTTCGTTCTATTTTATTTATTACTCTACAAAAATCATTCCTAACTTTTTACATCTTTCTGAACTTCAATTCCATCAGATAGATACAACCTAAATAAACTCCCCCCTATACGTGCGCTATTTTCCCAGATTTGGAAAACCATTCCCAAAACGGGACTTTGTTTCACTGTCACCGGCTAACTCTTTCATACCCATCCGGTAAACACACCACACCACAAGGTGCCGAACGGTGTAAAAGTACATATTTTTTTTAAGAAAAGCAACCGCTTATCTCTCTTTTAGAAACTTTTCACCTGTTCTTCCTTTTTTTGTTTCTTTTATCCTTTTAGGTACTTAATTATGTATTAATACATATATCCCGGTTTTTCCAAAAAAGCCAATGGAATGTAAAGGAATCTCTTTGGAATACATAACCCAAAATGATTGCTGTTATGTTAAATAAATAAGCAAGCGTACCGGTAAACTTGATATACCCCGCAGACCAGTTAGCCGGGCAGAGAGAAGAATCGGTATCAGGAAATAAATAATGGACACCGGTGAACAAATAATGATTAACGAAGAGCGGCATTTGCACCTCTTCATTATTAAAGCAACGCCAGTAATTCAAAATGTAAATGAAACAAACAGTCCCTTGATCTTTAATTTTTAAAAATTCGAAATAACGGGCCTTCCTTCGCTTTTCCATAAAAATTTTTTCATTCGTCTGTGTATAATTTCGAATAAAAAAATTTAATGTACATTTGTCAGCCTGATAAAAACCGGTCTCTGTTCCGGGGAGCAAACCCCATGAACAGCCGTTCATTATATTACTTATCAACTTAGATAAATTATTGATATTAAAACAAATATAACATTACGAACAGGGTTCGATTAAAATTTTTAGCATATGAAGATTTACAAAACAAGTGAGATCAGAAACGTTGCACTCCTCGGCGGGGCCAAGTCGGGAAAAACCACTTTGGCCGAATCCATGCTTTTCGAAGGAAAAATCATCAACAGAAAAGGGACCATAGAAGATAAAAACACCGTTTCGGACTATAAGCCCATTGAACAGGAAAGAGAGCATTCGGTACACTCGGCGCTGCTGCACACTTTTTACGATAACAAAAAAATCAACCTGATAGATGTACCCGGCTTTGCCGATTATGTAGGAGAAGCTATTGCCGCTTTAAACGTAGCCGACACAGCCCTATTACTGGTCAATGCACAGGCAGGAGTGGAAGCCACCACCGAGACAGCCTGGCGCCAGGCAACCACAGCCAACAGCCCGGTGGTTTTTGTGGTAAACCAACTGGACCACCACGCTGCCAATTTTGATGAAGCGGTTACTTCGTTAAGGGATTATTTCGGCGATAAAGTCACTGTGGTGCAATACCCTGTCAATGCCGGTGAAGATTTTGATACGATCATCGACCTGGTGCTGATGAAACAGTTGAAATACAAAAACGGCGGTGGAGAGCCCGAGATAACGGATATTCCCGAATCGGAAAAGGCCAAAGCCGAAGAACTGCACCTTAAGCTTATTGAAAATGCCGCCGAAGGCGATGAAGCCCTCATGGAGAAATATTTTGAAAACGATACCCTGACCATTGATGAAATGCGCGAAGGTTTGCGCCTTGGCCTCATCTCGCGGGCTATTTTCCCGGTCATGGCCGCCACGGCCAAACATGGCATCGGGGTTACCCGCCTGCTTGATTTTATCAGTAAATCGTGTCCGGCACCCAATGATATGCCTCCCCGCAAAACAACGGATGGGAAAGAATTTCATTGTTCGGTGGAAGAACCTGCCGCATTGTTCATTTTTAAAACTTCCATTGAACAACACCTCGGCGAAGTCTCTTATTTCAAGGTTTACGGCGGTGAAATTACCGAAGGGATGGACCTTATGAACCCGCGGACAGACAACAAGGAACGTATTACCCAGTTGTATGCCTTGAACGGTAAAAACAGGGATAAAGTGGAAAAAGTGGAAGCCGGAGACATTGCCGTCACCATTAAACTGAAAGATGTACAAACGGGCGATTCGTTGATGGATCCGAAAAATGCCGGTGCCGGCTTTGAGCCCTTCAAGTTGCCCGATCCGCTTTATACCGTAGCCATTAAAGCCGTTAATTCGGCCGATGACGAAAAACTGGGTGCTTTGCTGAATGAAATGCACAAAACCGACCCGAGCCTTGGCGTGGAATTTTCCACCGAACTGAAACAGTTGCTCGTAAAAAGCCAGGGCGAATTTCACATCAATACCGTAAAATGGTATCTTACCAAAGCCAATGGTGTGGAAGTGGAAATCATCACCCCCAAAGTACCTTACCGTGAAACCATTACAAAAATTGCCAATGCCAGCTACCGTCATAAAAAACAATCCGGCGGTGCAGGACAGTTCGGGGAAGTGCACTTGCGTATCCAACCTTACGTGGAAGATTACAAAAAGCCCACCGATATTCCTGTCAGGGGAACAGAAGAACACGATTTGCCCTGGGGTGGAAAACTGGTCTTTAACAATTGTATTGTGGGGGGTGCCATTGATGCCCGTTTTATGCCTGCCATCCTGAAGGGGATTATGGAACGCATGACCGAAGGGCCGCTCACCGGCTCTTATGCCCGCGACATTGTAGTATATGTTTACGATGGCAAAATGCACCCGGTGGATTCCAACGAAATTTCGTTTAAACTGGCCGGGAGAAACGCTTTCAGCATGGCCTTTAAAAGTGCCGGTCCGAAAATCATGGAACCCATTTACGATGTGGAAATCATTGTACCCGAAGACATGATGGGGGCCGTTATGACCGACCTGCAAGGACGTCGCGGCATGATCATGGGTATGGACAGCAAAGGCAAAAACCAAATCATCCGTGCCAAAGTACCCGGCGCCGAGATGGCCCGTTACGCTACTACCCTGAGCTCCATTACCTCGGGAAGAGGCGTCTTTACCATGAAATTCGATCAATACCAGCAGGTCCCCACCGATGTGCAGGAAAAACTGTTGAAAGAATACGAAGCTTCTCAAAACGAAGAAGAATAGCCTCTTAAATTGAAAAACCTAAAAGCCGGTAAAGGAATTTTTACCGGCTTTTTTATTGCCAACAGGTATCCCTTTTATCCACAGCAACAAATCCTGAAAATACAACCAAACAGATGCCGGTTACAGCCACTTATTATGAACTCCTAAACATTTCATTAACATTTTTTAACATTATTTTTAGAAAAGTCATCCAGATAGCCATCAATAAATTAGATGATTCATATACATATGTGATAGAATAAGTTTATTTTTCCTAAAACGTATTACTTGCCGTTTTCAAAAAATAGACTTTCCCCAAATTTTAATACGACTGGTTGGCCAATAAAAAATGATTCTAACTTGTGCCTATAATTACCGAATCATTTTTATTAACCAAAAAAATTGCCTTATGAAAAAATTTTTTCTACTTGTATTGGGAGCAGTCTTCAGTATTGCAAGTTATGCCCAAACCGATGTACAACTCCATTGGGTTTTTGGAGCAAAAGACCAACCGGCCCATTTGCTGACCACCGTCGAAAGTTTTAATCTGGATAAATGGGGCAGTACCTATTTCTTTATCGACATGAACTATAAAACCAGTGAAAACCTATATGGTGTCAATAATGCTTATTGGGAAATTTCAAGAAATCTACATTTCTGGAAAGCCCCCATTGACTTTCATGTGGAATATAACGGTGGATTTGGCATGTTTGAATCCACACCTTACAACGGTGCTTACGAAATTAAAAACGCCTGGTTGTTCGGAGCACAATATACCTGGCACAGTAAAGATTTCAGCAAAATAATTAATTTGCAATTACTATACAAAGACATCGTCAGAGAAAATTACCCTTCTTTCCAGGTTACCGGTGTATGGAATCTCAACTTCTTTAAGAAGAAGCTGACTGTTTCCGGCTTTTTTGACTTCTGGCGCGAGAAGAAAGATTTCAGCAGCGGAAACCACACCGAATATGTTTTCCTTTCGCAACCTCAATTCTGGTATAATTTTGGAAAACATTTTTCGATGGGATCGGAAATCGATCTGGAAAACAACTTTATCATCGAAGATTTCAGAATCGTTGCCACCGCCGCAGTTAAATGGACTTTTTAACCTAATCTTTTTAAACTATGTTTGAAAAATATTTTCAGCTACAAAAAAACAACACCAATGTACGTACAGAGTTGGTGGCCGGATTAACCACTTTTCTGACCATGGCTTACATTTTGGCAGTAAATCCCGGCATCCTTGGGAAAACCGGCATGGATACGCATGCTGTGTTTACTGCCACGGCATTGTCAGCCATTATTGCCACACTTATCATGGCCCTCTATGCCAAGCTACCCTTTGCACTGGCCCCTGGCATGGGACTGAATGCTTTTTTTGCCTTTACCGTAGTATTGGGTATGGGGTATACCTGGGAGTTTGCTCTAACCGCTGTTTTTCTGGAAGGGATTATCTTCATTCTGCTCACCTTTTTTAAGATCAGGGAACTCATAGTAGATGCCATTCCCATAAACGTAAAACACTCCATATCAGCAGGAATTGGATTGTTTATTGCATTTATCGGTTTGCACAGTGCAGGTATTGTTGTTTCGAGCAAGGCAACATTGGTGACCCTTGGCAACATGAACAACCCCACGGTTTGGATTACCCTGGCAGGCCTGTTTATTTCGGGCGTATTGCTTGCCTTACGTGTTAAGGGAGCCCTGTTGTACGGCATTTTTGCCTCAACGCTCATTGGTATTCCTTTGGGGATCACCCATCTCCCCGACTCCTCCATAGTCCAGCTTCCCCCATCCATAGCACCCATATTCTTTAAGTTTCAATGGCAACATATTTTTACAATCAATATGGTCATCATTTTGTTTACCTTTTTGTTTGTGGATATGTTCGATACGGTGGGAACACTGATTGGGGTTGCCTCAAAGGCCAACATGCTCACCAAAGATGGAAAACTCCCGGGAATCAACAAAGCGCTTTTGGCCGATGCCATTGGAACAACTTTTGGGGGTATTTTGGGCACCTCTACCGTTACCACTTACGTAGAAAGCGCAGCCGGTGTGGCCGAAGGAGGAAGAACCGGCTTAACGTCGTTGACCACTGCAATGCTATTTGTTTTGGCTCTTTTTCTGGCCCCCTTGTTCCTCATGGTTCCTGCCGCTGCTACTGCTCCGGCACTGATCCTTGTTGGTTCATTTATGATGAGCCCTGTGCAAAAGATTGATTTTGCAGATTATACCGAAAGTATTCCTGCTTTTTTAACCATCGTCATGATGCCTCTAACATATAGTATTGCCGAAGGAATTGCCTTTGGTATGATCTCTTACGTAGTACTAAAAGTACTGAGTGGCCGATACAAAGAGGTTAGCTGGATGATGTACCTTTTGGCTGTTTTGTTCGTGATTAAATTTATCATGTAACAAATAATCTTGTTTCAAAATTAAAAAAGGAAAAGCTAAATGATAAACATCTGAAAATCGGTGAAATTTCGTAACACTTTTTGCCTTAGGCAAAAAGTGTTACGAATAGCTGATCAGATAAAGTTCCTCAAGAAACAGTCGTGAGAGCTGGTGCCTATTTACTGTTTTACAGTACATTCTACTCTACAGTTGGCGAATTTTAAATAACGCTTCCAATTAGTAACTTCAAAAACTTAGATTAAAAATAAAGCAAGATGGAAAAAGAAGAGAAGAAAATTTTCATGACCAAAGCCATTGAACTGGCCCAAAAAAACGTAAAAAACCAGGGAGGTGGCCCTTTTGGAGCTGTGGTTGTAAAAGATGGCAAAATTGTTGGCATGGGCAGTAACAAAGTTACTGTACACAATGACCCGACAGCTCACGCAGAAATTGTTGCCATAAGGGATGCCGCCAAAAACCTGGGAACTTTTGACTTATCCGGATGCGACATCTATTCAAGCTGTGAACCATGTCCTATGTGCCTTGGTGCCATTTATTGGGCACGTTTTGACAACCTTTATTATGCTGCCACCAAAGACGATGCTGCCAAAGCAGATTTTGACGACTCTTTCATATACAGAGAATTTGCGCTTCCCAAAGATGAACGATCCATATTGGCAACACAGCTAATGCGCGAAAGTGCTGTAAAAGTTTTTGAAGCATGGAATCGTACAGAAAACAAAGTTCCTTATTAACTTTCGAGGGCAAAAGGTACTTAAAAAAATGGCGATCTTATTAAAAAATATTTCAACTGTAGTTACTTTCAATGATAATGATGATATCCTTTCAAAAACGGATATACTCATCGAAGGCCATCAGATTTCATCCATGGGTAAAAGTCTGATTCCGCCTCAAGGTACCGAGGAGATCGACTGTTCAAACCTGATAGCACTTCCCGGGTTTGTTAATACACATCATCATCTTTACCAGACTTTATTCAGGGGGATAAAGGAAGTGCAAGAGATGTCTCTTTTTCCTTGGTTATTAGGGCTTTACGAATTTTGGAAACATCTGACTCCCGAAGCTGTATATTATGGTGCAATGGTCGGATTCAGTGAATTGCTGCGTACCGGATGTACCACAACCATGGACCATCATTATGTTTTTCCTGAAAACCAACCCACTACACTTATTGATGAACAGATAAAAGCGGCTGCCGAAATCGGCATCCGCTTTCATGCTACCCGCGGCTCCATGTCGTTAGGGAAAAGTTTGGGTGGACTTCCTCCGGATTCCGTTGTACAAAAAGAAAAGGTTATTCTTGAAGATTCCGAAAGGCTCATCAACACTTATCACGATAGCCGCAGGTTCTCAATGCAACGTATTGCATTGGCTCCCTGTTCTCCGTTTTCCGTTACAAAAGAGCTGATGATTGAAACCCGGAAATTGGCCAGAAAAAAGGGCGTTATGCTGCACACTCATCTTGCAGAAACAAAGGACGAAGAGAAATTTTGCCTGGAGAAATTTGGCAGAAGACCGGTAGAACTTATGGCCGATATGGGTTGGACAGGCCCCGATGTGTGGTTTGCCCATGTAATTCATATCAATGATGCGGAAATGAAACTGCTGAATGGTGCCGGTGTGGCTCATTGTCCTTCCTCAAACATGAAACTTTCCAGTGGCATTTGTCCCACAAGCGAGTTAGCAGATGCAGGTGTAAAATTAAGTATTGCTGTGGATGGCAGTGCCTCCAACGATGGCTCCAATATGTGGGAAGAAGTCAGGAGAACTTATCTGCTGAATCATTTGAAATATGGCAGTAACGGCCTGAATGCCTATCAGGTTCTTCGAATGGCAACAAGAGGAGGCGCCGAAGTGCTGGGAAGAAACGATATCGGAATATTGCAGGAGGGAATGGCTGCCGATATTATTTTAGTTGACTTGGACGACATCGCTTATGCCGGATCACATGATCCACTGGTAAGTATGGTAACCTGTGGCAATACCAGCTTAGTAAAAATGACCATCGTCAATGGGAAAATTGTTGTAAAAGAGGGTAAATTGCTGACGATAGACACGCATAAAACGGGAAAACAAGCACATAAAATAGCTACACATCTGGTGGAACTTGAAAGAAATCATGTCTAATACTTATCCAAATCAGTTGACAGCAGCACATGATAGCCCAAGTCAAAGCAATATCCGACAAAATATTTTGTCCATTAAGCCTGGATATATAAAAACCGCTAAATAGAGCATCAATTTTTTGAGTAGAGAATAGAGTGTTTAACCCATTCTTCATTTTAGACAATATGACCAGTATTAACTTTTACATGTAAAACCACCTTTCATATGCTAATTAATAAGAATTTTAAGCTAAATTTAATATATATTAATGGAAAATATGGACATTCTTAACATAAAAAATAGTTTATTTTTCTAAAACCAACACTATTCCCTATGGCAAATATTCTATTTCCCCAAATTGGTTCACCGGCAAGGATGGATAGATAAATAGCTCTAACTTAGACCACTGAAATTTATTTTGAATTTAATATTTTTTAACCTTTAAATTTTTACCTATGAGAAGACTTAACCACCCTGTTGATGAAATGTTGCCCCCAGGACAACTGTTTGTCTATGGCTTGCAACATGTTTTGGCCATGTATGCCGGTGCTGTGGCCGTACCGCTCATTATTGCAGGTGCGGCGCATTTAACCAAAGCGGAAACGGCATTTCTTATCAATGCCGACCTGTTTACTTGTGGTATAGCCACTTTGATTCAAACCCTGGGGATTTGGAAACTGGGGATTCGTATCCCTGTCATTCAGGGGGTTACCTTTGCGGCCGTTACTCCCATGATCCTGATCGCACAATCGCAGGGTATGGAAGCTATTTTCGGAGCCGTTATTGTTGCCGGGGCTTTTACTTTTCTCATAGCCCCCTATTTTAGCAAATTATTACGCTTCTTCCCACCCATTGTTACCGGGACGATTATTACCATTATTGGGATATCCCTCTTACCGGTAGGTATTGCCTGGTCGGCCGGTGGATTTGGAAATCCCAATTATGCCTCATTAGAATTTTTGGCCATTGCCGGTATCGTACTCTTAACCATTCTGGCCATAAATAAATATTTTACAGGCTTTGTGGCCAATATCTCCGTGCTCATTGGGTTATTTGTGGGAATGTTGATTGCCTTTCCGTTAGGACTGGTAAACCTGTCAGGACTTGCCGAGGCGAGCTGGATTAGACTTGATACCCCCTTTTATTACGGCTGGCCGAAATTTGACGCTGGAGCAATTCTTGCTATGTTTATTGTAATGTTGGTCACCATGGTGGAATCGACAGGTGATTTTCTGGCTATTGGCGAAATTATTGATTTGCCCATTAAAGAAAAAGATTTAACCCGCGGATTGCGTGCCGATGGCTTTGCCACCATGCTGGGCGGCGCATTTAATGCATTTCCGTACACAGCATTTGCCCAAAATGTGGGACTTGTCGGTTTAACGGGTATTAAAAGCCGGTTTGTGGTAGCTGCATCCGGTGTTATTTTGGTGGCTTTGGGATTGTTCCCCAAACTGGCAATTATCATTGCATCATTGCCCAACCCGGTATTGGGCGGTGCCGGTATTGCCATGTTCGGAATCGTAGCTGCCAGCGGGATCAAAACCCTTTCACGCGTTGATTTTACAAAAAACCAGCAAAATATATTTATTGTTGCCATTAGTATCGGTATCGGAATTATCCCTTTGGTAGCTCCGGAATTTTTCAAGCACTTCCCCAGCTGGAGCCATACCATTTTGCATAGTGGTATTACTCTTGGCTCTATTACAGCCGTAACACTTAATGCATTTTTTAACGGTGGAAAGGGAGCCGGAGAAATCAAAGAATCCGTGGAAGAAGCCGAAAAAGAAATCAAAGAAGTTGCTGCTGAAATGATACAGGAAGTTTAACAAGCCTAACTTTACATATTTAAATAAGGGAAAGCGGGCAGGGAAATAATCCCGGCCCGCCTTCCCTGTTATCAACAATCCCATTACGATACCCATCCCGTGACAATTGTTAAAAGAGCTATTCTTTCTTAAAAAACCCATTCCGGAAAAAGAATGGGGAAAAGAAATCTTTTCCGGGAGTTTTAAACAATTAAAAATTTACACCATGTCTGATCGTTTTCATCCCATTTCCGTATCGCAATTGTGGCAAATGCTTTATGCCGAACTTCAACGCGAAGGAAAAATCCTGGGCATAGACCGTTCTCTGTTCTATCATCCGGGAAAACACCCCGAATTCCACACCTCCCTTTTTAACCATAAACTGGCTTCTCCGCTGGGTGTGGCAGCAGGTCCACATACCCAAATGGCACAAAATATCATTGCTGCCTGGCTGATGGGGTCGCGGTACATAGAGCTGAAAACCATCCAAACACTGGACGAACTGGAAATATCGAAACCCTGCATAGATATGCAGGACGAAGGCTACAACTGTGAATGGTCACAGGAACTAAAAATAAAAGAGAGCTTTCACGAATACCTCAACGCCTGGATTATCATTCACCTGCTCCATCATGTTTTGGGGTTCGAAGGCGAAGTGGACACCATCTTCAACATGAGCGTGGGATACAACATGGAAGGCATTTTACAGGACAACGTTCAATGGTTCCTGAAACACATGCGCTATGCCCAACAAGAACTGGACGAGAAAATTGCCGAACTGGAACCACTATTCCCGGAAATAAAAAACATCAACATTCCTTCCACTATCTCTGATAATATTACTTTATCCACCATGCACGGCTGCCCGGCAGATGAAATTGAAGACATTGCACGTTATCTGTTAAAAGAACACAGGCTGCACACATTTGTCAAGTTAAACCCAACCTTATTGGGTCCTGAACGGTTGAGAGAAATTCTGAATGAAAAACTACAGTTTAAAACGACCGTACCTGATGAAGCTTTTAACCACGACCTGAAATATCAAGACGCGTTAAAGCTAATTTCTTCCTTACAACAGCTTTCGCAAGACCTGAACCTGACTTTCGGACTGAAATTGACCAATACGCTGGAATCTCTCAACGAGAAAGATGTTTTTTCGCCCGACAACAGCATGATGTACATGAGCGGAAGGGCTTTGCATCCCATTTCGGTCAATGTGGCTGCCAAACTGCAAAAAGATTTTAAAGGCAAACTGAACCTTTCTTTTTCGGGAGGCATCGATGCTTTTAACGTTTCAGATGCACTGGCCTGCGGGTTTAAAACCATTACGGTTTGCTCCGACCTGCTGAAGCCAGGCGGATATACCCGTATGGCACAATACTTTACACAACTTTCCGAAGCGTTCAACCGGCTGGGAGCAAAAAATATCGAAGAATATATTCTTGCGAAAGCAAAAGGAGAAAACAAGGATAAAGCCGCTTTCCGTTTTCTAACGGAATATGCTGAAAACACCATTCATTCGCCACATTACCAACGCAACTATGTGAAAGCACCTACCATAAAAACCGAAGTGCCACTGGACGTGTTCGACTGTATCAACGCACCGTGCGAAACGACCTGTCCGGCACACCAGGGAATCCCATCGTACATGTATTTTACTGCCAAAGGCGATTTTTCCTCTGCCTATAAGGTCATAGCCGAAACCAACGCCTTCCCCAATGCCACCGGTATGGTTTGCGATCACGTTTGCCAGACACGGTGTACCCGGATAAACTATGATGAACCCCTGGCCATCCGCGATATCAAACGCTTTGTGGTGGAATGGCATAACCAACACAAAGAAAACGGAACAGCTACAACCTTTACGGAAAACGGGAAAAAAGTAGCCATTATTGGTGCCGGCCCCACCGGATTGTCGGCGGCCTACTTTTTGCGCAAAAACGGCTTTGCCGTCGAAGTTTTTGAAGCCAAAGAAAAACCCGGCGGCATGGTATCGGGTGCCATTCCCAAATTCAGAATTTCGGACGATTCTGTTTGGAAAGATGCCGGCGAAATAGAAAAAATGGGGGTTACCATCCATTACAAACATAAAGTTACCACGGAAGAGTTTGACCGTTTTCAGAAAACATTCGATGCTACCGTTCTGGCCATTGGCGCACAGGGAGTTCCCGGTTTGAATATTCCGGGTATTGATGCCCGTGGCGTTTATGCCTCGTTGGATTTTCTTGAAAAAGTAAGAGAAGGTAAAACCATGGAAATGGGCCAAAGGGTGGTGGTTATCGGTGGGGGCAACACCGCCATGGACATAGCCCGCACAGCTTTTCGTATGATTCCCGAAAACGGAAAGGTCACCATCGTTTACCGTCGTACCATTGAGGAAATGCCGGCAGTTTACCAGGAAATTTTGGATGCCATGGAAGAGGGTGTTGCGTTTGTGGAACTGGCCGCCCCGGTTGAAATAATTACAGATGGTACCGGAAAAGTAACCGGAATAAAATGCACAAGAATGAAACCCGGCGAACCGGATGAAAGCGGCCGGCGGCGACCTATCCCAATTCCCGGCAGCGAATTTGACCTGCCGGCAGATACGGTGATTCCTTCCATAGGGCAAAAAATTACCGTTGACTTTACGGATGCCCGACTGCTAAAAACTGCTCCAGATTCCTTTGAAACACAAATCCCCAACGTGTATATCGGGGGTGATGCCAGATTGGGTGCTTCTTCCCTCATCAACGGGGTGGCCGATGGACGGAAAATTGCAGAACAAATTACCCGGAAAGCAGGATTACCCTTCTCTCTCGGAGGAGAAGAACCGGCCAAAAGAGAAGAAAAATCCATCACGG
>CAYYRE010000089.1:0-12816 GCA_964473895.1 uncultured Lentimicrobiaceae bacterium
GGCAGGGCTTTTTAATTTTACTTTACTTTTGCTGCAAAACAGAAACCGTTTTGAAAATTGC
The DNA here is from genome assembly GCA_964473895.1 of uncultured Lentimicrobiaceae bacterium. Taxonomy (GTDB): domain Bacteria; phylum Bacteroidota; class Bacteroidia; order Bacteroidales; family F082; genus Sulfidibacterium. Next base: position 62 of record CAYYRE010000089.1, read on the forward strand.
CGTCAACACCCGTTTACTTCTGAAAAACAAATTGGAAGGTATCGGCTGGTTTATTTACGAAAATTTCAGCCGGATGGCAAAAGCCCATCCGGAGCACCGGTTTTACTTCATGTTCGACAGGCCTTACGACCAGCAGTTTATCTTTTCGGACAACATCACACCGGTGGTGGTGCCCCCGCCGGCAAGGCATCCCATACTCCACTATTGGTGGTTTGAACACGCCTTGCCCAAAGCGTTAAAAAAAATCAACCCGGACCTTTTTATTTCGCCCGATGCGTATAATTCGCTCCATTCCCCTTTCAAAAACATCATGGTGATCCACGATTTGAATTTTGTACACCATCCCGAAATGATGCCCTGGCTTCCCCGAAAATACTACAATCACTATACACCGTTGTACGCCCGTAAAGCCAACCGAATTGTCACCGTTTCGCAATTTACCCGGAACGATATTGTGGAACAATACCGGATATCTCCTGAAAAAATAGATGTTGTTTATAACGGTGCCAATGACTTGTACAAACCGGTACATCCGGACAGGCAGCAAAAGGTAAGAGAAGAGCTCACCCAAGGGAATCCCTATTTTATTTTTGTAGGCGCATTAAATCCTCGCAAAAATATTTCGGGGCTATTGAAAGCTTTCGATCTTTTTGTGGAAGAAACCGGAGCCGCTAACCGGTTGGTGATTGTGGGAGAAAAAATGTTTGGCGGGAACACCATAAAAAAGCATTTGTTGGAAATGCGTCACCGGCAGCGTGTAATTTTTACGGGAAGGCTGGAGCCGGACAGACTTAAAGATGTAATGGGCTCGGCATTGGCGCTTACTTTTGTCCCTTTTTTTGAAGGATTCGGTATTCCCATTGTGGAAGCTTTCCGAAGTGGCCTTCCGGTCATTACCTCCAAAGTTACAGCCCTGCCGGAAGTAGCAGCTGATGCCGCCCTTTTGGTAAATCCCCATGACATCCGCGAAATTGCCGGTGCCATGAAAAAGATTACATTTGTGCCGGATTTAAGGAAAAAACTTACGGAAAAGGGCTTTCAAAGGAGCAAACGGTTCAGCTGGAACAAAACGGCTGAACTGTTCTGGAAAGCCATTGAAAAAACCATGCAAACCAAAGCATAGTACAATGAATATTCTTATTCTTGGTTCGGGAGGCCGCGAACATGCACTGGCATGGAAACTGGCGCAAAGCCCTAAAGCAGGCCAAATATATATTGCCCCCGGAAATGCAGGAACCGCCCTCACCGGCACCAACGTTCCCATAAACCCTACCGATTTCGAATCATTGAAAATGTTTATCATCGAAAAAGAGGTTAACATGGTGGTTGTGGGGCCGGAAACACCCCTTGTCCAGGGCATCCGTGATTATTTTGAAAAAGACAAACTCTTGCACGACCTGTTGGTCATAGGCCCTTCGAAAAAGGGAGCACAATTGGAAGGAAGTAAAGATTTTGCCAAGGGCTTTATGCAACGCCACGGCATACCTACTGCAGCATATGCTACTTTTACCGCAGAAACCTTTCACGATGGCGAGAAATTCCTCGAAAGCCTGCGGCCACCGTATGTTTTAAAAGCCGATGGCCTTGCCGCCGGCAAAGGCGTACTCATTCTGAACGATCTTGAAGAAGCCAAAAACGAACTGCGCAATATGCTCCTGAATGCCAAATTCGGCAAAGCTTCCGGAAAAGTGGTTATCGAAGAGTTCCTCGAAGGCATTGAACTTTCCGTTTTTGTCCTGACCGATGGAAAAAATTACCTGTTGTTGCCCGAGGCCAAAGACTACAAGCGTATTGGCGAAGGGGATACCGGACTGAACACCGGCGGCATGGGATCCATTTCTCCGGTCCCTTTTGCCACCGAAACCTTTCTCAACAAAATTGAAGAACGTATCATCCGGCCCACAGTCGAAGGATTGCAACAAGAAAATCTGGATTATCAGGGATTCCTTTTTTTCGGACTTATGAAGGTGGGCGATGATCCATACGTTATTGAATACAATTGCCGCCTGGGCGATCCCGAAGCAGAGTCGGTTATTCCACGGATAAAAAGCGACCTGCTCGAAATCTTTGAAAAAACAGGAAAAGGAGAGCTCGACCAAACGGAACTGGAAGTAGACGAGCGCTATGCCGCATCGGTTATGCTGGTTTCGGGCGGTTATCCCGGAAACTTTCAAAAAGGAAAAGTCATCGAAGGGCTGGGGAATCTGAACAACTGTATTGTTTACTATGCCGGTGCCAGCAAAGATGTGGAACACGAACAAATTAAAACCAGCGGCGGCCGCGTAATGGCCATAACGGCTTTTGGAAACAGCATGGAAGAAGCCTTGAAAAATGCTTATGCCAATGTGGAACAAATTAACTTTGAAGGAAAATATTACAGAAAAGATCTGGGCTTCGACCTGAAATAACACCACCCTATGTTGCTTCGTTTTTTCAAAAAGTCCTACCTTCCCCAACTGGTCAGTCTCATCCTGCTCGCAACCGTTTGGTGGCTACCAGGTGCCCTTAATATATTGAAAAGCGGTGGGCCGCCTACCGGAGCCCATTGGAACATTCCTCCTGTTGCCGGAATTTTTACCGGTTTTGTTCTCTTTCTCACTTCGGCATTTTTGGCAAACCACATTGCCGCCGTGCAAAAATTAACCGACAGGAACAGTTATCTCACGGCCTTATTTTTCATTTTGGCCGGATGCTCAACAGGGCTATGGGGACAATCCGTCTATTTTCTTTCGGCGACTTTCTTTTTCCTGCTTTTTTATCAAAAAGTTTTCCGGTTTCAAAACACACCGCACATCATCACCACGGCCTTTGATGCCGGTTTTTACCTCGGGATCACCAGTCTGTTTTATCCGCCGGCAATAGGGCTGGTTATCTTCCTTTGGATTGCCCTTATCATCTATCAAACAGACCAATGGAGGCCCTACGCAACGGCCATCATCGGTTGGGCTCTCCCATGGTTTTTCCTCTTTTCCGGATATTTCCTTTTCGGGAAAACCCAACCGTTGATTCACTATTTCACCGGATCTTTTCACTTCAGAACAAATGTATATCCGTTTTCCGGTAAGTTGGAGATGTTCCTGTTTTTATGGGTTGCTCTTCTCACCCTGACGGCTTTGCTGCGTATTACAGGAATGCTCTCGGGATTCAATATCAGCAAGCGGCAACATGCCCTGACGGCAGTTTGGGGGCTTTTGTTTACCGCAATAGTGCTTTTCCTTTTTGATGTTCCACTGCAGTCGTTGATTCTCCTAAGCGGACCTGTTGCACTGATCCTCGGAATGTATTTTTCACACATAAGAAAAACCAAATGGTCCAATCTCGTGGTGTGGTTTTGGCTTCTTTTTATTTTCGTCCATCAATATTTACCGCTGTTTTATGTTGCTTAAACATTATTCGGAAAATCATTTGCTGGAAGCCGGTTGTGATGAGGCCGGACGGGGCTGCCTTGCCGGACCAGTATATGCCGCTGCCGTCATTCTGCCGGATGATTTTGAAAACGAATTGCTCAACGATTCCAAAAAGCTGACCAAAAACCAACGCAACACCCTGCGCGGGATCATCGAAAAAGAAGCACTCAGTTGGGCAGTAGCTTCCGTAGATCCGCAAACCATTGATAAGATAAACATTCTGAACGCTTCCATTTTAGCCATGCATCAGGCGATAGCCAAATTACAACCTGCGCCTGCTTTTTTACTCATCGATGGAAACCGGTTTAAGAAATATGAATCCATTCCGCATGTAACCATTATCAAAGGCGATGGGCTTTACCTGTCTATTGCCGCGGCTTCGGTTTTGGCCAAAACACATCGCGACGCCTACATGGAACAATTGCATCAGGCTTTTCCACCGTACCATTGGGATAAAAACAAAGGCTACCCCACCCTGCAACACAAACTGGCCATTCAGCATTTTGGTCTCACCCCGCATCACCGCAAAACCTTTCGTTCGGCCATTCAAACCCGGCTCGATTTTTGAATCCGAAGCTATTAACAATTTTTTGTTAAATACCCCCGGCACCCGGCCTTACCAAAGCAACAAAGATTTCGTATTTTTGGGTTTTTAACCGGCTAAGCGTTTATGAAAAAAAGTGTTTTCATTTATCTGTTTTTAATCTTGCTGGTGCTGGTTGCTATTGGCACGTACCTCATGAACTCGAGGAAAATGTCATCATCAAACCTTTGGCAAATGCTGCCCAATACCCCTGCCATGGTACTGCAAACAGACCATGCCGGGCAACTGCTGCAGAAACTGGATACCACCAACGAAATAATTCAAGGACTGATTCATGCCAAAGGCTTTTCTCCGGTTTACCAACAGTTGCAGTTTGCCGACACGCTGTTGGCAGGCCAAAAGACATGGATGGAGAAATTTCTTCAAGCTGAATTTATGGTTGCCCTCTATCCCGGCAAAAACCAATACCTGTTCTTAATGCAAAGCAACGGCCTGCCACGCATCGAAAAAATAAAGAATTTCCTTGAAACCCGTCTTGGGAAAAAATACATTGTACTTTACCATCATGTCGGGAATTTTCCGGTGACTGCCGTGAAAGTTTTTAACACCCTTACCGGCAAATCTTATTGGATTTGGAAAATGGAAGGAGCTTATCTTTTTACTGCTTCAGAAAGGATTATGGAGGCATCCGTTTCGGGCTATACCATACAGGAAATGCATTTTAGTGACAGCCCGGGATTTAAGCAGGTAGCCAAGACAAGCGGAAAACTTGTGGATGCCCGGCTTTATATTTACTATCCGGTACTCAGCGAGTTGCTTTCTGAATATGCCGCCCCTTCGTCGAAAAATTCATTGAAAAATTTTGGCCGTTTTGCCGGATGGAGCGAAACCGATGTCATCGTACACACCAAGGATATTGTTTTCAGCGGTTATACCGAAGCAGGCCAAAACACCACACTTTCGCGGTTTTTCTCTCAACAACCGGTAAATCTATCAGCTTATACACTGTTTCCATTCAACACCACTTTTTCCTGCTCCCAGGGGTTTTCGCAGTTTACAGGCTATGTTCCCCGGAATATTTCCGCCCGTTTTAAAGCAGCTTATCAAACGGATATCGAACAACTCATCCGGGTTATCGGGAAAGATGTTTCATTGGTTTCCAATGCTTTAAACAAGAAAGAACTGCCCGGAAAAACCTGGGCTATCATACAGCTGAAAGATGTCCCAAAAGCCACCCGTATCCTCAACGTGTTGGCACGAAAAACAGGTAACAGCAAAGTTTATCGCAGGGGGAACCACCTTATCCGGAAAATCGGAATACGGCAACTTCTTCCCATACTTTTCGGTCCAAACTTTTCACGCATCACCCAGAATTATTATTGTATCCTCAACGGATATGCCGTTTTCGCCAACTCACCGGAAGCCTTAACCCGTTTGATTCGCTACAGTGAGACGGGAAAAACACTGGACCTTGACAATAATTTCAAATCTTTTTCAGATAATCTGGCCAACACCTCCAACCTGCTGGTACAATGCAGTCCGCGGGCACTGAACGGTTTATGGGGTTATTTTTTAAACAAAGCAGGCAAGCAAGCCCTTTCGGGTTACGAAAGTTTTCTGAACAATGTGCAAGGCGTAGCTTTTCAGTACAGCCGGGACGGAAAACTATTTTATACCAATCTTTTTCTGCGGTACAATCCTGCATTTAAAAATGAGAACCTCGCCCTGTGGAAAGTACGATTGAATGATGAAATTACGGGTAAACCGTTTCTGGTAAAAGACCACCGAAGCAAAAAATACGACATCATTGTTTTTGACCGTGGAAACAGAATGTACCTGATCGATCCCACCGGAAAAATCCTTTGGACACGTCGTCTTCCGGAACTGCCCATGAGCGCCATTTATCCCATCGATTATTACAAAAACGGAAAAATCCAGTATCTGTTCAATACAAAAAACCATCTGTTCCTTATTGACCGTAAGGGAAACTTTGTAGCCAATTACCCCATTGCCATTCATCCGCAGGCCACTAACGGCATCAGTGTTTTTGACTATTCACGCCGCAAAGACTACCGTGTATTGCTGGCCCAGGCCGACAAAAGGGTGTATAATTATCAAATCAACGGCAACGAGGTGAAGGGATGGCAAAAGCCCCAAATGCCTGCGCGCATCAGCCAGCCGGTGGTACGGCTGCTCACCCGCCGGAAAGATTACATCATTATCAACGACGATGAAAACCATGTAAAAATAGTAAACCGTCGCGGGCAGCAACGCATTTATCTCAAAGCGCCGGTCAACAAAGCCATCCATTCGGGCTATTTCATCAATAAAACCAACAACAAAGGCATTATCCTGACCACCAATACCTCCGGCAAACTGGTCTATATCTCCACCAACGGCAAATTGAAGTTTACCGATTTCGGACATTTTTCAGCCGGACATTATTTTCTATATGATGATTTTAACGGCGATGGTTATAAAGACTTTATCTATGTGGACAAAAACAAGTTAAAGGTTTTTGACCGGTTTAAGAAACTGCTGTTTTCCTATACTTTTAAAGAAAACATTACCATACAACCCGAATTTTTCACCTTGGGCAACCGGCAACGGGTATTGGGGATTGTGGCCTCCAAAGAAAAAACCATTTACCTGTTTGACAACAAAGGGAACATCCTGATTAACCGGGGATTGACCGGTGAAACACCTTTTACTGTAGGCAGTCTGAACAACAACCGCGAAGTAAACATCATCACCGCCACCGGGAAGACACTGTACAATTACCGGATCAAATAATCCGGAAAAATACACGCATTTTCAAGTTACTTTTTCGGATAATTGATAATATCCCGGATATCGTTGTACAACGGCTTCAGCTTCCGGTACATCCGGCTGTAAACCCGCCGGTAAAGCTGATCGTAGATACGAACGTTTTCCGGAATGGGTTCAAAAGTTTCTCCCACATGGCACATCTTATCAATGGCAGTTCTGAAATCAGGATAAAGTTTCAGGCCGACAGCCGCATTGATGGCCGCCCCAAGAGCTGACGTTTCAAAGGTATGCGGTTTTTCCACTTTCATATTAAAAATATCGGCTGTCAGTTGCAAGGCATTTTTACTTTGGGAACCGCCTCCCGAAACCCGTATTTTTTCAATTTTCACCCCTGTTTTTCGCTCGGTACGGTATGCACCATCTTTCAGTGCATAGGCAATCCCTTCAAGAATGGAACGGTACAAGTGGGCCCGGGTATGCACATCCCCGAAGCCGATGACGGCCCCTTTGGCTTCAATACCGGGCAGTTTGACACCCGGCGACCAGTACGGCTGCAAAGTAAGCCCCATGGAACCGGGCGGAATTTCGGTAATCATTTCATCAAAAAGCGCTTCGGGTTCCACATCCAACTCACGGGCACGCTGTACTTCACGGTATCCAAATTCGTTTTTAAACCATTTAATCATCCAAAAGCCCCTGTAAATCATTACTTCCGTGTTGAAATAGTGGGGAATGGCACTGGGATAGGCCGGAAACATGCGCACCACTTCAAGGTAATGGTCGTTAACGGTTTGGATGGTGGCCGTAGTACCGTAACTCAGGCAGGCAATTTCGGGCGACATGGCCCCTGAGCCGAGCACTTCACAAGCTTTATCAGATGCGGCTGCAATAATGGGAAGCCCTTCAGGAATACCTGTTTGATGGGCGGCCTCCGGAGTCACCTCTCCCATTCGATCCGATGGAAAAACCAAATCCGCCAATTTTTCCCGCTCTATGGGAAACATGCGGGCATTGGGTTCACGGCGTTTCGAATAGCGGTGTTTTTTATAATCAAAAGGCAAAAACCCCACCATATTTCCCACCGAGTCAATAAATTTACCCGATAACTTATACGTCAAAAAGCCCGAAAGCAATAAAAACTTATCTGTTTTCTCCCAAATCTCCGGTTGGTTTTGTCTGATCCAGTTGGCTTCGCACTCGCCAATGGCATAGGCTACCGATTCATAAAGTCCGGCTACCTTTAAAGCAGCCTTTGTAATCCCTTTGGGCCAGTTTTCCACTTGGGCTTTTCGCTGATCAAGCCAGATGATGGCCGGACGCAACGGTTTTCCTTCTTTGTCGATATTGACCACCGTACTTCGCTGTGTGGTAAGGGACAACCCTTTGATCTGTTGCACGGGAACAGCACTGTTTTGCATCAACCGGCGTGTGGTTTCGCAGAGCTGTTCCCAAAAATAATCAGGATCCTGTTCGGCATAACCCGGTTGGGTGGAAAAATAGGGTTCGATGGGTGTTTTTTCAATTTCACAAATGTTTCCCTGCAAATCAATCAGCGAAGCGCGTACCGATTGGGTACCCACATCTATGACCAGTACATGGGGTTTCCCGGTTTTATTCCCGGTTTTATTCTGGGTTTTTTTCCATCCCATAAAAAATATTATTATAACGTTGTTTAAAGTTTACGAAATGAAGATTGCTTTAACTACTTGATAAATCAGCAAATGAGATTTTTTGGCGAACTTTAAACAACTTCTATTTCTTCACGTCCAACAAATTCCCCGGATTCATAATTCCTTTCGGGTCAAAATAATCTTTCACAGTCCGCAACAACCCCAGGGATAGCGGTTGCCACTGTTTTTGCAACCACGGGGCCAGTACCCTGCCGATACCATGATGATGGGAAAGTGACCCGCCGTTGGCTTGGATAGTTTCCATTAATCCGCGATGATATTGCAAATAATCTTCCAAAACATTTTCTTTTGCCATAGGACTCAGAAAAGTAAAATACAAACTGGCGCCATTTTCGTAAACATGTGAAATATGTGCCATAACATGCGTCTTTTCACGGCTTTCAAGATAATGGCGCACCCGTGTCCACAAATTTAACAAATTCTCCCATGTTACAGCTGTTTCCACCGTATCGGTCATCACCCCCGCATCCATAAGCGGATCACGCAGGTAAGCACTTTCGTAACGCTGTTTCAGCCATTCAGTTACCGGTTTTTCACCGGTATAAAAAGCACCTTGTCGGGCAGAAATTCTTTTTAATTTCTTTTTCACCAAACGGGTGTATGCTTTATCGCCCTCCAGACCGGCCAGCAAAAGGCACCTTTTTCCGGGATGGTATCCTTTCACTTTCAAAAACCTGTCGGAAAACGAACCGTCAAAGCCTTTAATATGAAATGCAGTGGCCGTTTCCTCGGGGTCGGAAAGGCGGAAAAGAAAAGGGGAACCGCTTCCGGATTGCATAACCTGTCGCATGGCCTCGGTTGCCGAACCGAAATCTTTAAAAACAAACGAAGCATAGCGTCTGTTTTCAGGCATAAACCTTCTCATTTTCAGTGTAATAGAAGTTATCACGCCCAGTGTTCCTTCCGAGCCGATAAAAACACTTTTGATATCCCAGGCTTCGGCAGTGGCCGGAAAATCGCGGGTTTCAACGGTTCCGGCCGGTGTTACCACACGCAAAGCAAGTACCATATCTTCTATTTTACCGTACCCGGTAGAAGCCTGACCGGCACCACGGGCAGCCACCCATCCCCCGACAGTAGAGTACTCAAAAGATTGTGGGAAATGGCCGCATGTAAACCCTCTTCGGTTGAGGAATTTTTCCAAATCCGGACCGTAAATACCGGGCTGCACCCGGACACTCATATTCACATCGCTGATGTGCAATATCTTATTCATGTTTTTTGTAAGGTCCAGACTTATTCCGCCACGGGGAGTTTCAACACCTTTGGTAACCGATGAACATCCTCCCACCGGTGTAATGGCAATACCGTTTTTTTGACATAGTGCCAGAATACGGATAATTTCCTCTTCATTTCTCGGCGAAATAACCAGATCGGGAGAAGAAACGATTTTTCCTTCCCGCAAAAGCAACAGCTCACCGTAAAACTTACCGTAAGCGTGTGCAGCTCGCGAAAAATCATCGGAACGCACATTTTCGGCACCCGAAATTGCTTCAAATTGTTTCTTCAAACTGTCGGCAATGGCAGGCGGAGCTATGTGAACTTCACGGTTACCGGACAAGTATTGCCTTTGCAAATCCTCATCCGTAAAACCGAATTTTTGCTTTACAAGCGAAACCACACCCGGCACCAAAGGTCTTTCCTTTTTGTCTCCCCATTTCAAAATGGAGCGATATGTTTTTTCCATGTTCATGTTGGATACTGTTTTTAGTCTTCAGGCAACCGAAACCGCTCCAGCACATGTTGGATTTCCATCCGACGTTTCTTCCCATCCCAACCGAGATACGCAGCTGCCATATCGGCCACTTTGTTTATTACGGTTTTTCCCGGGCAACCTGCGGTACCCAACCCGGTTCTTCTGAAAAAGATATCCGATAATGTGTAAGCAGATTCGTAATTTAAAGCGTACGCCACTTCGGCCAAAATTTCTCCATCCTCGTTCAAAACTTCTGCTAAGGTACTATTTTTACGGGCTATCCGGAATACATTGTGACATTCGGTACCATAATTTTTCCCTAAATATTCCACAGTTTTTCTTGAAAAGTCAGGGTATTCCAAATAAAGCTTTTGTAAAAACAGCACCATGTTTTCAATTTTGCTGCCATACAAATAGCGCTTATGACTAACTGCGGCCGGCCATTTTACTTTCCGTTTTTTTTCCACTCTTTTCAAAACATCCACTGCAAGTTGCCGGCTGGTGGTATATTTTCCGCCTTCCACCGTAAAAAGCCCTTCGAGTCCTTCCCCTGCATTATCAAAAATTTCATATTTCCGCGAAGAGGCATAGGAGTTTTCCGTATCCGTATCGGCCAGTGGACGCAATCCGCCGTAATAAAACAAAACATCTTCGTATTTCAAACCGGCACCGGCAAAATTATCATTTACATCCTGCAGCAACTCCAAAATGGTGCTTTTCGTCACTCTATAATCATCCGGATTACCGTGATATTCTTTGTCGGTTGTCCCGATCAGTGTATAGTTGCGCCATGGCATCACCATGATATGCCGTTCCTTTTTTGTCATAACCGTAACGGCGTGGCGATGACATATTTTCCGGGTGATGATATGGATGCCTTCGGAACGTCGGATTTTGTGCTTTGCCTGTTCCGATATTGCCTTTTGTACGACCAAATCTGCCCAAGGTCCGGCACAATTAACCGTTACCGGAGCAGTAAACCGGCCTTGAGCACCGGTCAGGCCATCTTTTACCCGTACACCTTCCACCCGTTTTCCGTTTCTGATAAACGAAACCACTTCGGCATAATTGGACAGGGCGCACCCCTGCTCTTCGGCCGACTTCAAAAATGCCAGTGTCATCCTTTCGGGAAAAATATTTTGACAATCGTAATAAACCATTGCGCCGGTAAGGCCATCGGGGTTCACGCAAGGTTCCTCGGCCAAGGTACGACGCCGCCCATAAGAATAAAATCGCGGCAAACGCTTGTTCGGATCACGTGTCTTTCCTTTGTCATACGACAGCAAGTCGTAAATTTCCATGGCCAAAAACAACAACCCTTTCCGGCTTTTAAACGAACGGTAAGCAGGCACCATGAAAGGCATGGGATAGACAAAATTGGGCGCAATATCACTCAATATCCTTCTTTCACGGAGGGACTCGCGCACCAATCCGAATTCCATATTTTTCAGATAGCGCAATCCGCCATGGATTAATTTGGATGTGGCCGAAGAAGTGGCTGCACCATAATCCGATTTTTCGAACAATGCTGTTTTTAACCCGCGCGTTCCCGCTTCATAAGCCAGGGCTGCCCCGGTAATTCCTCCTCCGATAATGATCAAATCAAAATGACCGGTTTGCTGCTGCGCGATATAACGTTCCATTTTTCGGGTTTTGGAAAATGTACTCTGCAAAGTTCACAAACCCAAACATCATTTTTATTAACATTTGGTAAAAAAACGGCGCGGCTCGCCACAAACCCCATCGTAGCACCCTATCCTATGTGGAAACGCTGCACAAAGCCCAAAGTATTTTGTCTATGCCATCGTTATCCCCAAACAGGTTAAAACTTCACACTCCGGCGCAACCGGCTTAGCGACTGGGAAGTAATGCCGAGATAGGAAGCAATGTATTGCAACGGAACGTGTTGAAAAATATCGGGAAATTGCCGCATCATAGCCTTGTAACGGGCTTCGGCGGGTTGGGTGATAAAAGCATATATTCTGCTTTGTGTCTGGACAAACATCTCCTCCATTACCCGACGACCGACACGTTGCCATTTGTTGTATCGTTCATACAGCATTTCAAGATGATCGCGGTAAATCACCAACAATTCACAATCGGTAATGGCTTGAATGATTTCATACGAGGGGGTTTGTGACACATAGCTCGGTAATGCGGTTACAAAAGTATGCAGCGGTGAAATATCACGGGTAATTTCCTGACCGTCATGGTTATAAAAAACACGCAGATACCCCTTTCGGGTAAAGCAAATGTAACGGGCAATATCCCCTTCACGGACAAAATATTCGTTTTTCCTGAGTGTGCGTGTTTCGATAAAAGGCCATACGGCTTCCCACTCTTCTTTTCCCAGGTCGGCAAATTGTTCCACAAACCGTTTCAGGTCTTCGTACATTTTCCTTTTTCCTTCATGCGTTTCAAATATACGGCAAAATAAGAAACGATTAAAAAAGACAATAAGCTTCCGGTACAAAACAGGATGATCACGGAACAAAAAAAAATGATTTTCCTGCCGGCTCTCCAATGCAAAAAATGATTTCCTTTGTAACCGTTACATCAAGCCGCAACATTATTCATTTAGAAAAAGAAAATCATCATGATAAAAACCATTGCCCTGGTGGCCCACGACAACCGGAAAAAAGATTTGA
>CAYYRE010000090.1:0-12709 GCA_964473895.1 uncultured Lentimicrobiaceae bacterium
CCATTTATGAAAATAAGTCCTGTTCCGGAACCTGATTTTTTTTAAATAATACCGTCATTGGTTGAACTCCTGCTGCTGACATCATGACATAAAAACAAATTATTTTTTAAACTAATAAACGAATTTAGTCGGTAATTTAAATTAAGGCATTATTTTTGCAACGTCAAATGCCAAATCAAAACATGACAAATCAAACCCAACGAAAAATGAGAAACAAAAACAAGAAGGTGCCTTTGGGCGGTTCCTTTACGGGACGGAACCTGTGGCGAAAAATGATGGCCGTGATGGCCTTTGCCATGCTTTTTCCGGCATGCGTGGTTGCGCAACAGCCGGTATTAAAGCTAAGTCTTTCGGCAGCCATCGACAGCGCCATGCTGAACAATGCCAAAATCAGGCAATACAGTGAAAAAATGGAACAAAAGAGATACCTGAAAAAGGCGGCAACAGGCAATTTCTTTCCTTCCATCAACGTCAACGGCGGATATTCCTGGTTCAGCGAAAACTCTGAAATCAATATGTCGATGTTTAAAGAATCGGTGGACAACATGCTTATTGGATACAGTGACCTCATTGGCAAAGGGTTGCAACTTTCGCCCGCTGCGCAACAAATTTTAGTTCAAACCGTTTCAAACATCAAAAAGCTGCCGCCGGTCAACCTGGCCATTGACGGACAAAACTATCCTAATTTGAATGTAACCTTATTTCAACCCATCTTTACGGGAGGCAAAATCATAGCCGGGAAAAAGTTCGCCAATGCCCAATTGACATACTCGGATGTGGAACTTCAGAAAACCAAAAACGAAATCATCAAAGAAACCATAGACCGCTATTATGCCGTTGTCCTTTTAAAGGCTGTGGTAAAAACACGGAAAGAGGTATTGGCCGGCATGAAACGGCACGAACGTGATGCCGAGAAAGCCATTAAAATCGGAATGATCCCGCCTTATACCCGTTTACGTGCCGAAGTAGCTGTGGCCAATGCCCAACGAGACCTTTCGGACGACAAAAACAAACTGCAACTGGCCAAAATGGCATTGAAAACTTCCATGGGGCTCCCTGCTTCCACTCCCATTGAGGTTACCGACTCTTTAAGATTTCAGGCTGTTCCTTTAGACCTGGGTCAATTTCAAACCGAAGCAGTGAACCAACAACCACTCTTCAAAATGATTGACCAAAAGAAAGTTATGGTCAAACAAAAACACAACCTCGATTTGGCCGAGTTCATGCCCCAAATCGGTGCCTGGGGAACCTACAGCGCTTTTCGTGACCGGTATCCGGTCATTCCTCCGCCCTTTGTTATCGGCATCCAGGCCAAAATAAACCTCTTTCACGGAGGCAAAAAGTTCAATGAGCTGAAAGCCACGCAACATTTAGCCAAAGAGGTGGAGGCGGCTGACACCTATGCTCACCGGCAAATTGCTTTGTGGGTCAACCAGTCGTATAACGAAGTATTAAACAATCGCGAACGCTATCGCAAGCTGCAACCCACCATTGCCCTCGCCAAAAAGAATTACGAGATTACCGAAAAACGTTTTCGCGAAGGCATGGCCAAGTCAACCGATGTGATTGATGCCCGGTTGCTCTACGAAAAGGCGCAAATCGAGGCATACCACACCTTATACGATTATTATGTGGCACTGAGTAATTTATATCTGGCCACCGGCAATCCTGCCAAGTTATCCGATCTTTTAATTCAAAACAAAAACCAATAAAAACAGCATAAAAATGAAAAACAATAAAAGCATCCTGGCACTCATCTTTCCCATTGTCGTTATCATTGTAGCCGTTATTTTTTTGACATTGCACCACAACCGGCCGGAAGAAAATGTATTCACCGGTATGTTTGAAACCACCACGGTCAATGTGGCCTCGTTGGATCCCGGGCGGGTGGACACGCTGCTGGTGGACCTGGGTGATAACGTAAAAAAAGGGCAACTGCTGGCCAAACTGGAGACCAACATCATGGAAACCAAGGTAGGACAAGCCAAAGGAGCCGTCATGGCTGCCGGGGCGCTGGTGCAAAAAGCCAAAGCCGGTGCACGGAAAGAACAAATCAAAGCAGCGGCCAACAAATACGGCATGGCCCAAAGCCAGTTTGAATTTGCCGAAAAAACCTACCGCCGTTTCCAAATGCTTTATGCCGATTCGATCATTTCGCAACAGGAAATGGATGAAATGAAGTTTAAATACCATGCGGCACGCGACCAGATGAAAGCCGCCAAAGCGCTTTATGAAATGGCTTTGAAAGGGGCGCGCAAAGAAGACATAACGGCCGCCGAAGGAAAATACGAAATGGCCAAAAACAGCTACAACGAAGCCATGGAGTTTTATCATCAACTTAATGTTTACGCACCGGCATCGGGAGAAATCAGTAATAAAATTGCCGAACCCGGCGAAGTGGTCCCTGCCGGGTATCCCATTTTTACCATTATGCTGCCGCAAAAGATATATGCCGTACTGAATCTTCGCGAAAACGATCTGGTGTATTTTAAAAAAGGCAGCGTTATCAAAGGCAAGGTGCCGGGGTTGGGTAACAAAACATTTAAATTTAAGGTAAGCTACATTGCCCCCATGGCTGATTTTGCCACCTGGGTACCTACCAAAGCCAAAGGCGAATTTGACATGAAGACTTTTGAAGTCCGGCTCAAACCGGTACATCCCATCCAAGGGCTGCGTCCGGGAATGTCGGTTGAAATTCATCGCCAATAAATCAGGAACCGTTATGAAAACACCTGCTTTTCTGAAAGTGGCCCAACGGGAACTGTGGCGCATTGTGAAGGGACATTCCACACGGCTCATTCTGTTTTATATCCCGTTGGTGGCTTTTCCTTTGCTCGCACTGATTTATCAAAAAGGTGCCCTGCGGGAAATTCCCGTTGCCGTTTGGGATGAAGACCATTCGGACGTTTCACGAATGATCGCGCAAAGCATCAATGCTTCCGCCTCCATGAAAGTTACCGATTACCTCTCTTCGGCCAACCGGCCGGAAGACTATTTTCCCTATCACAAAGAACGCGCCATCTTTCACATCCCCAAAGGGATGAAACATGACCTCTTAAAAGGAAAAACGGTTCACATTCAGGTTTTTACCAACAGTTCCAACATTGTTTTCGGAAACATTTTGTTGCGGGAAGCCTACACCGTTATGGGCACCATCAATGCCGGTACTTTGCTGAAAAAGTTAACCGCTTCGGGCATGACACCCCATCAGGCCATGCTCATGGTGATGCCTGTGCGGGTACACACCCACTCGTTGTTCAACCCGTATTACAACTATTTGTATTATCTCGTTCCGGGTTTGCTCACCGTGCTACTGCAAATGGTCATCTTTTTTGTAGCCACACGGGCGTTTAACTCGGAAATAAACAAGGGCACTTTTGCCGAACTTGTACAGCTTTCACAGGGAAGTCCACTCAATATGCTTACGGGCAAAATGCTGGCCTACTTCCTTATGGGCCTTTATATTACCGGCCTTATAGCCCTTATTTTTCTCCTCTTTCACATTCCCTTTCAACCCCACGAAATACAGGTCATCCTGCTTTTTGCATGGT
This sequence comes from uncultured Lentimicrobiaceae bacterium, assembly GCA_964473895.1. Taxonomy (GTDB): domain Bacteria; phylum Bacteroidota; class Bacteroidia; order Bacteroidales; family F082; genus Sulfidibacterium. Next base: position 3,552 of record CAYYRE010000090.1, read on the forward strand.
TTGTGCTGACCAATATCTTTTTGGGTTTTATGCTTTCAACCACCATAACCGATGAAATTTTATCGTTGGATGTGGCCTTTTTGTACAACTCGCCGGCATTTGTTTTCAGCGGGTTTACCTTTCCCGTTTTTGCCATGCCCTTTTTCAGTAGCACCATTGCCCAGTTTATACCCTACACCCATTTTCTACATGCTTTTTTTAAGCTCTACCAACTTGGGGCACCGTTTTCATTTGCCCTCACCGATTTTTACAAGCTGGGACTCTTTATGCTGGTAGGTTTTATCACCAGCTACATGGCGCTGCGCTGGCGGATCAAATCAATTGTTTCAATCCCGGAAAAATCTTTGCAAAATGTTTAATTTCAAAGCATTCATACAGGGTTTCAAAGACGAAATGAAAACGGTTGTGAGCGACCACAGTGTGTTGCTGACCGTGATAGCCGCCCCGCTGGTGTATGTATTTTTAATGGGTTCCATTTATTTTTACAAAGAAGTCAACCGGATACCCTTTGCTGTGGTCGATTTGGACCATACGCACACCACACTGGAACTCACGCGTCAGCTGGCAGCCCATCCGGCCATCCGGGTGGTTGACATGCCCACCGACGCCCGGAAAGCCATGAACGACCTGTACGATCTGAAAATACAAGGGTTTGTTGTTTTCCCGAAAGGCTTTGAAAAACATCTGCTGAAAGGCGAAGGCGGCGATGTAAAACTATACCTGAACAACAACCGATTTTTGCCTTCCAACGACCTAAACCGGGCGGTAAACACCGTATTCATGACCGTAGGATCCGGCATCCGTTTGCACTATTTTGCCGCCAAAGGCCTCAATCCCAAATATGCCATGCAGCTCATTAATCCCGTCATGGCGGATGTTCACGGCATTTACAATCCCACCAACAACTACGGGGATTTTCTTTTACCGGGACTTTTGTTTTTGATTTTACAACAAACGTTACTCATCGGTCTGGCCGAGAGTTTTGTCCGCAGCCGCGAAAAAGGCCGTTTAAAACAGATCCTGTCGCAGGATACTACCGGTATTTTCTCCTATTTTTCCGGAAGAACAGGATATTACCTGCTGCTTTACACCGGGTATATTTTACTCTATTTCGGTATCATTTTCCGGTTTTTCGACTTGCCCATTCGCGGCGACAAAACGGCCATGTACGGCATCAGTATTTTGTTTATCCTCGTGGTAGCGGTTTATACACTGCTCATTGCCTCATTCAGCAAAAAACAGATCCGCATAATGGAAGTGCTGGCTTTTACCAGCTATCCGTTGTTTTTGCTTTCGGGATATTCGTGGCCCGTATCGGCCATGCCATTGCCGTTGCAATGGCTTTCGGCCATCATTCCCACCACGCCCATGTTGGATGCAGTGACAAAATTATTTGCCGAAGGCAGCGGATGGCTTGCCGTTGCGGGAGACATAAAACAACTGCTTATCATGTTGTGCATGTCTTTGGTCTTGTTGTTCTGGCGCCTGGCTGTCTTAAAAAATCAACTGGGAACGGATACGGTAATGAACAAGGAAGCAATCCCTTTAAAAACAGCAGGCTGACCGGAAAAGATCGTTCTTTCCAAAGGCCTGAAAAATAAAATCGTTTTTCTTAACACATTTTAACCCTTGGTTTTCGGCTTCTTTCTACCTTTGCAAGCAAAAAAGCGGCAGAACCCCGTACGGATTGTGCCATCATTAAACTTTTAACGTTATGAACGAAGCATTGTTACAGTTAGAGCCTGCCAAAGTATGGTTCTATTTCAAAGAGATATTAAATATTCCCCGCCCTTCCAAAAAGGAAGGAAAAATTATTGCTTACCTACTGGATTTCGGCAAAAAGCATGGGTTGGAAACCTTACAGGACGAAGTGGGGAATGTACTGATCCGGAAACCGGCCACCTCCGGTATGGAAAATAAAAAATGGGTCGCATTGCAAAGTCACATCGACATGGTGTGTGAAAAAAACAGCGATAAAATCCATGATTTTGAAAACGACCCCATTGAAGCATTTATCGAAGACGGTTGGGTAACAGCCAACGGAACCACCCTTGGCGGGGATGACGGTATTGGTGTGGCCACCGAGCTGGCGATTCTCGATAGCCATGACATTGCCCACGGCCCCATAGAATGCCTGTTTACCGTGGACGAAGAAACGGGGCTTACCGGTGCTTTCGGACTGCAACCCGGTTTTCTGAAAAGCGAAATCCTGCTCAATCTTGATTCGGAAGACGAGGGGCAACTTTTTATCGGCTGTGCCGGCGGACAAGATACTTTGGCCTGGCTGCCTTATCGCAAAGAAAAAGTACCGGAAGGTTACGAAGCCTTGCGTTTGACTGTTTCGGGACTAAAAGGCGGCCACTCGGGCGACGACATAAACAAAGGACGCGCCAATGCCAATCAGCTGCTGAACCGGTTTTTATGGACTTTTAAAGACCGTTTCGACATGCGGCTTTCGGTTTTTGATGGCGGCAACCTGCGCAATGCCATTGCACGGGAAGCTTATGCCGTGGTAACCGTTCCCCGTGGAAAAGCCGAAGTGGTCATGGCTGAAGTGTCCGCATTTGAAAAAATTTACCGTGATGAATACCATGCCACGGAACCCAACCTTCGTTTTTCGGCCGAAAAAACCGGTCTGCCCGAATGGGTTACCGCCAACGAAGATTTCGACAAGCTGTCCAATGCACTGTATGCCTGTCCCCACGGGGTGATGGCCATGTCGCAGGATATCCCCAACTTTGTAGAAACCTCTACGAACCTCGCCTCTGTCAAATTTGAGGAAAATGAAATCCTGATCACTACCAGCCAGCGCAGTTCGGTAGAATCGGAAAAACAGGACGTTACCAACAAAGTGGTGAGTGTTTTTAATTTGGCGGGAGCACGCAGTGAAACTTCGGACGGATATCCGGGTTGGACACCCAATCCCGATTCGGAAATCATGAAACTCACCCGCGACACGTACAAAAAGCTCTTCGGAACGGAGCCCAAAGTCCTGGCCATCCATGCCGGACTGGAGTGCGGCCTGATTGGCGACAAATATCCCGGAATGGATATGATTTCTTTCGGCCCCACGTTGCGTGGTGTTCACTCGCCCGATGAAAAACTGGAAATTGCCTCCGTTAAAAAATTCTGGGATCTTTTACTGGAAGTATTGAAAAATATTCCCGATAAAAAATAAGCCCCTATTTTGTCCGGCATGTCCAAAAAAATAAGACGACTTTTTGCTTTTTCACTGCTGTTGGTGTTTCTGACGCCAACAGCAGTGAAACTTTTGGACGATGCTTTTCATCATCACCTGTATTATGCAAAACAACATGGGGAAAGCAGCGAATGGGTTACCTATCACCGCACCTGTCCCATTCCCGGCTTTACCCTTTCTATCTTTTCATTGGAAAAACAGGACCGTGTCATTGAAAAACCCAAATACGGCACCCGGCTGTTTCCCTTTCCCCCACAACAATTTTCCATTTTCGAATTAAACGTTTCGACGTTGCTGCGCGCACCGCCTGCATCAGACAATATCCTTTGATCCTCCGTAAGGAAAATTCATAAATCATTGTCTGATAAAACGTTTAAAGAAATGAAAATAAAACTTCTCATTTTCTTTTCCGTATTTCTTTTATTAAAAGTAAATGCGCAAAGTACCCTGAGCGGGAAAATTACCGATGCCCAAACCCGGGAACCGTTGCCGGGGGTCAATGTTTACATCAATGAACTGTCGGCGGGAAATGTCAGTGACAACAACGGCCGCTATGTTATCGACCATCTGCCAAGAGGTACTTTTCTGGTAAGTTTTTCCTTTGTGGGATACCAAACGGTAACCCGGAAAATTGAAATCAAAAAACCACAGGAAGTACTGACACTGGATATTGCTTTGCACCCCATGGTAATACAAGGACAGGAGGTGGTGATTACCGGAAGTTTTACAGGGACACAGCACGAAAACACTGTAGCCATCAACACACTGGAAACCAAAGATATTACCAAAGTACAGCAACCGAGTTTCATGGCCTCGTTGGCTTCCGTTCCGGGGGTTAGCATGATTTCCAAAGGACCCGGGGTGGGCACACCGGTCATTCGCGGGCTGTCGTTGAGCAATATCCTGGTATTGAACAAAGGCATCCCCATGGCCAATTTCCAATTTTCGGAAGACCACCCCTATTTGACCAACGGGTTGGGCATAGGCCGTGTGGAAATCATCAAAGGCCCTGCTTCGCTTATGTACGGTTCCGGGGCCGTGGGCGGTATCATTAACTTAGTGGAAGAGCCTGCTGCCCGCCGGGGAAGCATTGAAGGAAATGCCCGCATGCAGTTTTTCAGCAATACGCTGGGAACTACCAACAGCGTGGAAATAAAAGGCAACCAAAAAGGTTTTGTGTGGGGCGCCGGCGCACAATGTAACAGCGAGGCTGATTTTGAGCAAGGCGGAACAGCAGGAACGGCCTTCAACACCCGTTTCAATACCCAAAGTGCCGCCCTCAACGTCGGAAACATGAATAAAGCCGGCAGTTTCCGGCTGTTTTACAATTACAACCGTTCCAAACTGGGAATGGCTGTTCCGCCGGCCCTACAATTGGTTACGGAAAGAGGCCGGAAAAACGAAGTATGGTACCAGGATCTCACCGACCATTTTCTGGTTTCCAAAAACAAAATATTTCTCGGAAACCTGAAAATTGATGCCGACTTTTCGTATCAGAACAATCACCGCCGTTTACAGGGCTCGGCATTCACACCGGTGAGAGAATTGGTGGACATGCGGCTTCAAACCTTCACCTACCGGCTAAAAAATGTTTACCGGTTCAACGAAAGTACCAAGGCTTTTCTCGGATTACAGGGCATGTCGCAAAGCAACCGCAACGGCAACGCCCCGCAACATGTTATTCCGGATGCACACTTAAACGATTTCTCGGTTTTCAGCATGGCACGTCACAATTTTGGCAGTCGGATCACCCTCGAAGGCGGCCTGCGTTACGACCACCGGCATGTAACAGTTCCCGAACATTACGCCGGACAGAACAACAACACCCGCATGCCCAGACTGGAGAGAAATTTCGACAATGTGAGTGCCTCGGTGGGATCCGTCATCCATTTGAACCGGCAGATGCTTTTGCGCATGAACATCGCCTCGGCATTCCGCAGTCCGAACATTGCAGAGCTCACCCAAAACGGCATGCACGGAAACCGGTATGAAACAGGAGATCCGAATCTGTCGAACCAACAAAACTTAGAAACAGACATTGGCTTTCATTTGCACACCGAATACACCACTTTTGAGATTTCAGCTTTTTACAACCATATCCAAAACTACATTTTCCTTTCTCCTACCGCCGACACTTTGACAGACGGAACAAAAGTTTACCGTTACGAACAAACCACCTCCTACCTGCTGGGCGGGGAAGCCGGCATTCATGTTCATCCGCAAACAGTGGACTGGCTGCATTTAAAAGCAACCTACAGCTATGTTTATGCCCGGAAAAAATCGGGCGGATACCTTCCGTTGATTCCGGCCAATAAGTTACATTTTGAAATCATGTTGCGCAAAAACCAGTGGAAAAATTGGCGAACACCCTTTGTAAAAGTATCTTGCGATTACGTTTTCCGGCAAAACCATCCATCAGACTTTGAAACCGAAACGCCGGGGTACTTTTTGCTCAACGCCGGCATTGGCAGCGACCTGAAAGTGGGAAAACAGCTTTTCCGCTTTAGCCTGATGGCTACCAACCTGCTGAACAAGGCTTATTTCGACCATCTGTCCACGCTGAAAGATGTAGGTATTTTCAATCCCGGACGAAACATTTCGCTGAACATCAGGATACCTTTCGGGATAAAAGAATAAGCCCTTCGGATTTTGTAGTTGGCATTTATAAAATTCTCGATAGATCCCTATCCGGAATATTTACAGGGTCAGAATGACAAATCCTGACCGGCAGAAGCGGCAGATGTATTAGTCCGGAATTGGATATAATCTATCATTTGGGCCGTTTCGCCGGGCTGAAACCACCGGATGGTTTTGTCTCTTTTAAACCAGGTCAGTTGTCTTTTGGCATAACGGCGGGTATTGGTTTTGATTTTTTCGACCGCTTCCTCCCGCGTCATTTTTCCGTCAAAAAAAGCAAACAGTTCTTTGTATCCCACCGTATTCAAAGCATTGTTATTCCGGAAAGGATAAACACGCCGGGCTTCTTGTTCCCAACCTTCGGAGAGCATGATTTCCACACGGCGGTTAATACGTTCGAAGAGCTCCTCACGGGGAAGGTTCAGTCCGATTTTTAACACCTCAAAATCACGCGGCTGCGGCCGGTTTCTCCGCAAAGCGGAATACTTTTTCCCGGTCTGCAGACAAACTTCAATGGCCCGCAGGAGCCGTTTGGGATTTTGACGGTCCACCACCGCAAAATATTCGGGATCGAGTTCCTTGAGACGCTCTTGCAGAAAAGCGATCCCTTTTTCTTTCCATTGTGCCTCCAAATGCCGGCGCAAAGCCTTATCGGGATCCGGCAAGTCGTCAATTCCCCGGCATACCGCATCGATGTAGAGCCCGGATCCACCTGCCATAATCATGTGGTCGTATTTCCGGAACTTTTGTGTCAGCAGTGCCAGTACATCCCGTTCAAAACGCGACACATTATACGGTTCTTTTAACGAAAGGTGCCCCACAAAATGGTGGGGTACCGCATGACGTTGTGCGGGTGAAGGGGCAGCTGTTCCAATGGGGATTTCCCGATAAAACTGACGGGAATCGGCTGAAATAATCTCGGTTTTGAAAAATCCGGCCAAAGCTATGGATGTGGCCGTTTTACCGGAAGCGGTGGGTCCCAGCACAACAATCAGGGTTTTCCGGCGGTCGGACATCATGGTTATTGAATTTGAGGAGGAAAGTGTTTCCGGCTTACCGGTGTAAGTCCCCGTTTTTCGCCCGTTTGCAACATAAACCGGAAAGCTTCTTCGTAGGTGTTATGAATTTTTCCATCGAGAATAGCCTCACGAATGGCCGTTTTGATATCCCCCACGGTTCTGGAAGGCTTCAATCCGAAAGTTTCCATGATGACTTCGCCGGTAACGGGTGGCTGCCAGTTGCGGAGCCGGTCTTTTTCTTCCACTTCTTTCAGCTTTTGCCTGACCAGTTCAAAGTTCTTCAGGTAACGCTTGACTTTGGCTTCGTTTTTGGAAGTAACATCGGCGGTAGCCAATGTCATCAGGTCGTCAATATCATCGCCGGCATCAAAAAGCAAGCGCCTGACAGCCGAATCGGTTACCACATCCTGTGCCAGCACAATGGGACGCAAATGCAACAAAACCAGTTTCTGGACGTACCGCATTTTTTCGTTGGCCGGAAGTTTTAATTTTTTAAAGATACGCGGCACCATTTTCGACCCGATGAATTCATGTCCGTGGAAAGTCCATCCCGCTTTGGGATCAAAACGTTTGGTAACGGGTTTGGCAATATCGTGCAAAAGGGCAGCCCAACGCAACCACAAATTATCCGACACCTTGGCCACATTGTCAAGTACTTCCAGGGTATGATAAAAGTTGTCTTTATGTCCTTTTCCCTGTACTACTTCCACCCCTTTCAACCGTACCATTTCGGGCAGGATTTTTTCGAGAAGTCCGGTTTCTTCAAGCAACATAAATCCCTTGGAAGGCTGTTCCGCCATCATAATCTTATTCCATTCATCCATCACCCTTTCGATGGAAACAATGGCGATACGGTTTTTGTTTCGCGCGATGGCGGCAAAAGTATTTTTTTCGATTTCAAAGTCGAGTTGTGTGGCAAACCGGATGGCACGCATCATTCGCAGCGGGTCATCCGAAAAGGTAATATCAGGGTCCAGTGGGGTACGTATCCGTTTGTTTTTTAAATCGTTTAACCCGCCGAAAGGATCATGAAGCACTCCGAAATCATTTGGATTCAAACCAATAGACATCGCATTGATGGTAAAATCGCGGCGGCGGCGGTCATCCTCAAGTGTTCCGTTTTCCACAATGGGTTTGCGTGAATTTTTGCGGTACGACTCTTTGCGGGCCCCCACAAATTCCAGCTCCCAGTCACGGAAACGGATCATGGCGGTTCCGAAATTTTTGAAATAACGGGCTTTGGCTCCGCGGCCAAGGTATGCAGCCAGTTTTTGGGCAAAGGCAATACCACTTCCCAAAACCACAAAATCCACATCTTTTGACAGGCGTTGCAACAACAGGTCGCGTACAAAACCTCCGATCACGTAAACCGGCGTAGCGGTTTGCCTTGCCACCGTTGCCACCGAAAGAAAAGGCTCTTTTTCAATATGTTTTTTCAAGTCATCCATACCGCGGCAAAAGTAGTAAAAAGCACAGTACGTAACCCGTCTGTTGCCATGGCTGCCTCGACCCGGTCAGTCGCCTTTGACGGCAAAAAAAGCTTCGAGTTGTTTCAACGTATCCGCATTGGTTTCCAAATCGTGTACCACAACGCCTTCGTGCAGTACCACAATACGCCGGCACACTTCGGTAACATGATTTAAGTCGTGCGAAGAGATGAGCATGGTACCGTTTTTTTGTTCCCGGTAATTTTTCAATAATTCTTTCAACCGGAATTGTGAGGTAGGATCCAGATTGGAAAAAGGCTCATCCAGCACCAGCACCTCCGGATCAATCATCAGTGCAGCGGCAATCCCCACTTTTTTCTGAGTGCCTTTGGAAAGGTCGCGGATATAAGCGGTTTCGGCAAGAATATCGCCGCCGAAAAAAGCATGGTTTGCCTCAAAAAATTGCCGGACATCCCCCTGTGTCATTCCGTTCAACTTTGCCACCAGCATAAAATACTCCACCGGTGTGAGAAAATCGATCAAGAAACCTTCGTCGAGATATGAGCCGGTATAGGTTTTCCATTGCTCGTTTTTGGCAACATCTTCCCCTAGCGACAACACCCGGCCCCCATCGGCCCGGATCAAATCGAGGATCAGCCTGAAAAGCGTCGTTTTACCGGCACCGTTGTTCCCCACCAAACCGAAACTTTCGCCTTTTCCTATTTCAAGGGCCGGGAGTTCCAATACGGTACGGCCGCTGTAAATCTTTTTTAAATTTTCAATTTTTATCATGGTTTCTTTTATTTATATTTCAAAGTTATTTAAAGTTCACAAAACAAAGTAGGCTTTAACAACCTGATAAATCAGCAAATAAAT
>CAYYRE010000091.1:0-12652 GCA_964473895.1 uncultured Lentimicrobiaceae bacterium
ATATAAATACCCTCCCAGTAACTTTCCGAAGGAGGCCTACGGACAAAATAAAATTTAGCCTGTAAATGTGTTCAAGAGAATACGCTATTTTTGTGAGTCCGGAAAATCAAAGCGCCGGCACAGCGTTATCAATCGAAAAAAGAATCATGCAAATCATTCGTTTTAAAAAACAGGTAGGGTCTTCCGTAGGCAAAAGGTTTACTACGCCGATACTTTTTATGGTCTTCATGTTTGTGAGCTACAGCACCTTTGCACAGGCTGTCCGGCTGATACCGGCAGATCCTTCGCCTAACGACAGCGTCACCCTGATTTTTGATGCCTCCAAAGGCAACAAGGCATTGGAAAATTACACCGGTGCCGTTTACCTCCATGCCGGGGTCATCACCAACAAAAGTCTGGACAGCCACAGCTGGAAAAACGTGGTAGGTAATTGGGGCAAAGCCGACCCGCACGTTAAAATGCAAAGGATCGGGAAGAACCGTTATGCATTTCATTTTGTTATTCAGCAATTTTATCATTTGCACAAAGACGAGGTGGTCCAGCAGCTTACTTTTGTTTTCAGAAATACCAACGGTTCGTTGGTGGCCAAAGACAAAAACGGGCAGGATTTTTTGATTCCCGTCTTCGGTTATAAGCCTCCCGTAAAGAAACAGGCACATTACCTTTTTAATGAAAGAAATTTCAAAGGTTTTTCTTTAAACCGGGGAAAACTCCTGATAAAAACGGACCACGGAGCACTGCAAATCCTTTTTTACAGCCCCAAAATAGCGGAAGTAAAAAATTTTAAATCTTCCCCAAATGTCCCCGATTCTTCGGTAGCCATTATCCGGCATCCCATGCTCAAAAAAGTTACCGTCCGTGAAAACCGTCAATTTCTGGTATTTCGCAGCGACAGCATGCAAGTGATCATTCAAAAATTCCCCATCAGGGTACTTTTTGTTTACCATCACGACACGTTGCTCAAGGAAGCACGGGGATATTTCAGGCGTTCCGATAACGATGGGCTTCAGTTTCGGATGGCCCGGAACGAACATTTTTACGGATTGGGCGAACGTGCCCTGGACAATCTGCGTGGAAAACGTTTTGAGCTTTTCAACCAGGCTCATTACAATTACCAGATCGGGGAACCCAACCTGAATTTTTCCGTACCGGTACTGCTTTCGTCCAAAAAATACCTGCTGTTTTTCGACAACCACGAAAAAGGCTATGCCGACATGGGGAAAACCCATCCCAACCGGTTGGAATTCGGAGCCATTGGCGGGTTAATGAAATATGTATTTATTGCAGGGTATGATTTTCCCGACATTTACCGTTCCTACGGAGAACTCACCGGGACACAACCGTTGCCCCCACGCTGGGCTTTGGGCAACCTGCAATCGCGTATGGCTTACCGTACCCAACAGGAAACCGATTCGATTGTCCGCCTGATGCACGAAAAACATTTTCCCATCGATGCCATCATCCTGGATTTTTACTGGTTTGGCGACAGCATTAAAGGCACCATGGGCCGTCTGGCATGGTACAAACCCAACTGGCCCCATCCGAAACAAATGATTGCCCGTTTCCGCAAAGAAGGGGTAAAAACCATCCTCATTACCGAACCTTACATTTTAGACACGTTAAAAAATTTCCATATTGCCGACAGTCTTGGTATTCTGGCCACCGACAGCTTGGGGAAAACTTATATCAACAACGAATTTTATTTTGGTAATGGTGCCTTGATCGACATTTTCCAACCGCGTGCCCGGCAATGGTTTTGGCAACAATATCAAAAACAAATCAAAATCGGGGTAGCCGGATGGTGGGGCGACCTTGGAGAACCCGAAAGCCATCCGTTCGACCAGTATTGTGTCAATGGCAGCGCCTGGCAAATTCACAATGTTTATGCTTTTTACTGGGAAAAAATGATCTATGACAATTACCGCAAAGATTATCCCGAAACGCGGGTTTTCGACCTGAACCGGGCAGGCTATGCCGGTTCGCAAAGATTTTCTGTTTTTCCCTGGTCGGGCGATGTGGCCCGTAGTTGGGGCGGTTTGCAAGCACAGTTACCCATCATGATCCACATGAGCCTGAGCGGCATGCCTTTTATCCATGCCGATGCCGGTGGATTTGCCCAGGGGGTCCGCGACGACACCTTGTATACCCGGTGGTTGCAATTTGCCTGTTTTTCACCCATTTTACGCCCCCACGGCTCGGGAATACCTTCCGAACCGGTTTTTTTCAACGACACCACCCAGCGCATTGTCCGTTTTTTCATGGACGAACGCTACCGGCTGCTTCCCTACCTGTACACCGCCGTATGGCAAGCCCACGTAAAAGGAATCCCCATCATACGGCCTTTGTTTTTTGATTACCCTGCCGACAGCACTGCCTATGGGGTGATGGATGAATATTTTTGGGGAGATGACCTGCTTATAGCCCCTGTACTCAAAAAAGAAGCCACGCATCGAAACGTTTATTTGCCTCCCGGACAATGGTACAACTGGTGGACTAACGAACCGGTAAACGGGGGACACACAATTTCAGTGCCCGTTACCCTGGAAACCATTCCCGTATTTGTAAAAGCAGGCGCTTTTATCCCCATGGTCAAGCCGGTGGAAACCACCGATAATTATTCCTCCGCCCATCTGACCCTCAAGTTTTTTCCACCTGAAAACGGAAAACAAGTAAAAAGTATTCTGTACGAAGATGATGGAAAAACATTTGGAGCCTATGAAAAAGGCCATTTTGAATTGCTGCGGTTTGAATACAACCGGAAGTCCCATACTTTTCGCTTCTCAAGAAACGGTAACGGCTATTCCGGCATGCCGGTACAACGACAGGTAAAACTGGAGATCGTGTCGTTCCAGAATCCCGGAAAAACGCATTTTACCCTCATACAACAGGGAAAATCACAAAAAATCAAGAGAAGAAAAAACGGTTCCTCCCATAAAACCGGGTGGTATTACGACAAAAAACATCATAAACTTATCCTTGATTTCCCATGGAAAGACCGGAAAATAACTATTGTTCGGGAAGATTAATGCACCCATTGAAAGAAAGGGCAGTAACAATATCTCTGATGTTGTTACTCTTTATCATTCCGGGATGCTCGGCTATTTTAAGTAAAGCATACGGAGTAAAAACATTAAACAAATTCGACCAACAGGCATATCGTCATTTTCTGAGCAATTTAAAACCCGGAGAAATTTCCGTAAAAACCCTATTGAGTGACTCCTTGTCTTACAAAGAAACCATAGACCTTGGAGACAGCATAATAACAAAAAAAGACCTCTATCAGCCGATTCATTTTATCTATTTCCAAAATGGAAATCCGGTTTCATTTCAAGCCAACTGTTATGCCAAAGGGACACCCACCAAATTAAACTGGAATTATCAAAACCGATTTTCTGTTTTTCCACCCCTATCGGCAATACCATTAGAAAACGAAAACAAACTATTCTTAAAAAAATTCAAAGAAATTTATCCTGCCTTGGCAAAAGGGAAAAGCAAAAAATATACGGTGCTTGTTTTTTGGACTTTGATGATTCCCAAGATATCCCACGATGCCATAACCACCATTTTTAAAAACATTGAAGAAACCCATCATGTTAAAGAAACCTCCGTTTACTTGATAAATACGGATAACTACTACATTTCGCTCAACAACAAGTAACGAAGACAAGTGGGGTGACGATGTCGAAAAAACAAAACCACAGGGGACACAAAAGCCGGATAAGCCATCCATCCCCCAGCCAGATACCTACTATCGTATCACAATTTCGGTACGGCGGTTCAGCGCCCTGCCGGCAGGGGTAGCGTTGGAAGCCAGCGGATGGCTTTCGCCAAAACCTTTGTATTGCATCCGTCCGGTACCAATCCCTTTGGAAGTGAGATACTCGAAAACAGCCTTTGCCCGTTCCGAAGAAAGTTTCAGATTATAAGACGAACTGCCCCGGTTATCGGTATAACCGGCAATCAAAATCTTTAATTGGGGGTATGTTTTCAGAAAACGCACCAGCCGGTCCAACTCGGGAAAAGCTTCCGGACGCAATTCAGCACTGTCGAAACCAAACCGGATGTTATGCAACGACATGACGGCGCCGGAATGAATCTTCACCAAACGGAACACCTTATTGAGGGAAAGTTTTTCCGGGCATGTTGTCAGGTCGAAATGCTGCGACCACAGCAAATAACCTTTTTTTTCAATATGGAAAGCATAATTCCTACCCACAGGCAAAACCACCAGAAAGCGGCCGGATACCGGGTCGGACACAACGGAATCCACCGGCTGACCAAGGGAAAGATCGGTGAGCAACACTTCGGCCTGCAAGGGATGGCCGTTGGCAGAGTCCACCACTGTACCCCGGACGTACAACACCTTTCCGGGACGCATTTCTTCCGGAACAGAGAGGGAAAAGATATTATAATTTTTTGCTTTCCTGTCGGAAGAAAGCCATGCCCGGTGTCCATCAAGGCTTACAAAGAAATTGATTTCGTTGGCACGGGTGTTCACCGGATAACCCAGGTTAACCGCTTTGCTCCACACGCCGGAACCCTTTTTCCGGGCAACAAACAGATCATACCCTCCGAGCCCGGTGCGGCCATCCGATGAAAAATAGAGCGTCCGGCCATCGGCAAACAAAAAAGGCGACATTTCATTCCCCGGTGTGTTGATGCTGTCACCGAGGTCCACCGGTTGCCCCCAGCGGCCATCTGCCTGTTTCCTGCTCATCCAGATATCCGATCCGCCTTTTCCTCCGGGCCGTTTAGAGGCAAAAAACAATTCTTTTCCATCGGCGGAAACCATCGCCTGGCTTTCCCACCCGGCCGTATTCACCGGTGCACCGGGGTTTTGCGGAAACTGCCAACGCGAACCTCTTTTTTTACTGAAATATATATCACACCGTCCCTGCCCGTGAGGCCAACCGCATCCGGTAAAAAACATGGTTCGCCCATCGGCCGAAAGACTCATGGCACCCATATTCAACGTGCTGTCCCACGGAAAATCTATTTTTTCAGGTCTTTGCCACGCCCCATCTTTTTTCACAGCCCGGTAAAAATGTTCGGCATAACCCTTTCTGCCATTTTTCTGCAACGGACTTTTCCGCGTAAAAACAAGTTCTTCCTGGCCGGCATCTACAAAGTTGATGTATTCATCGGCAATGGTGTTAATTTCGTCTCCCAACATTTTCAATGCGACCCTTTGCGGGTGACGCAAGGCCTTTTCCGCAAAAAGCGCATTTTTCAACAACCTGCCGGCCCGGCCGTCGTGTGGAACAGACGTTCCCTTGGTAAGATGTAGATAATACCGGATATGTTTTACCGCTGCAGCATAATCTCCGCTGCGGTATTCCCAACGCGCCAAAACAAAAAAGGCGGCCGGCCATGACACCGAATCCATGGAAAGGGCTTTTTGATAGCTTTTTATCGCTGGTTGCCACTGCTTTTTTTCCGCCAATAAATCACCCTGTAAAAGATATGCTTTCGCAAAAAGAGTGTCCCGGTGAAAAAGTTTCGACAACAGTACTTCCGCTTCCCCTATCCGGCCCGACTGGTAAGCCAACCGGGCCTGTTCAAAAAGTTTGAAAGTCTTTTTATCCGGTTGCTGCCCCCAAACGTGCAAACTCCACATAAGAGAGAAAGACAACAGCAACATCCGGGAAAAAAACGACAGATGGATAGCAAATGTTTTCATAAAAAAACAGCTTGACACAATAACCGGCAGCAGAACAAAAGTAATGGATTTTTACGGAATGCCCATGTACTTATGGGCTTGCAACGAAATACGCCACTGCGGATGTGCCATCACATATTGTGTCAGCGTTTCCACGATCTGTGTTGCCACACTCCATTCCGGCTGCAGGAACAGATGACACTGCGGACGCACCTGTGCCGCATTTTTCTCGGCCCATTGCAAATCGGCCTCTTTCTGAATAACCACTTTCAGCTCATGTGCACGGGCATAAATGGCTTTTTGCGGCGGAGCATTCTTTTTGGGTGACAGACAAATCCAATCCCATTGACCCGTTAAAGGATGGGCCCCGGAAGTCTCCACCATGGTAATGATGCCTTTGTCTTTTAGTGCTTTTGTAAAAATATCCAACGGATACAAAGAAGGTTCTCCACCGGTAACCACCACCGTTTTGGCCGGTGTGGCCAAAGCCCGTTTCACTACTTCTTCCACCGGCACAGGCGGAAAAAGTTCCGCATTCCACGACTCTTTGCTGTCGCACCATGCACAGCCCACATCACAGCCGCCGATACGGACAAAATAAGCCGCTTTCCCCATGTTAAACCCCTCTCCCTGAAGGGTATAAAACTCTTCCATAACCGGAAGTTTCCGGCCGCTTTCCAAAAGGGTTATTTCCGGTTTGCTCATGGTCTATTCTTTTTTCGGGAATGCTTTTTGTGTTTCCCGGAGATCCAAGCGGGTGCTTTTTCAAGCGCATTCATTGTTGTGTGGTAAAGGGTCTGTTTAAAAGCCGGCGGTCTTCCTTCCGACGAAAGATATAGACGGTTACTGCCCGCAAAAGCAATGCCTTCTACCTGGGTAGCTTTGACTTTTAACCGGATGCGTTTACAATTTCCCGAAAAAAAATCATGGCCATGGTATTCGTTTAACAAAATCACAAAAGGGATCCAACTGCCGCGGGTATATCCCGAAAGGGCCACCCATCCGGTAACCGGATTCCTGTCGGCACCGGTTATCAACCCATGTACATTGCACTGCGAAACCAACCGGGCTTTCCAACTTCCCGGCACTTTGGGCAAGGCATACAAGCGCGAGCGCTGGTCTTGCCAGTCTTTCGAAAAAAGATACAACGAATCACCGGCCGCCATGAGGGCCTCGCCGTCAAAATTATTGGATTTCCGGTTTTTTACCGGCCCCCGGTAGTCAGGGTACGAAAAAGCAATCTTTTCAGCCATCACGCCGGCATCTCCCGACAAGGGGATATCCGATTTTTTTATTTTATAAATACAAAGATTTTTCCGGTTGCCCGAATTATTTCCCATGTCGCCCACATAAAGATAAGCGCTGTCTTGGGCGATGTCTTCCCAATCATGATTTTGTGCGTTTTTTACGGTGATGCGCTGCAGGACTTTTCCCGAAAGGGTATCGATCCGGTAGATCACCGGAAGTCCGCCACTGTCGTTGTGTGTCCATAAACTGTTTCGCCAAAAAACCAATCCGGATGTTTCGTTCACCGCGGCGGGCAACGTACAGACCACCGGCAAACGGCAAGCAGGAGTACGGTGCTGTGCATTAACACCTGCAGGAAAAGCAGCAAGCCACAAAACAGACAAAAACAGCAAGAAACGATGCATTACAAACCCTTCTTAGGAATAAATCACTTTTTTATGCGCCAGCAAGGTGTTTTTCAGCAACATGGCAATGGTCATGGGGCCCACACCTCCCGGAACCGGTGTGATAAAAGAAGCTTTTTTAGCCACCTCATTGAAATCCACATCGCCCACCAGCCGGTAGCCTTTTTCGGAAGAGGCATCGGCCAGTCTGTGAATCCCCACATCAATCACGGCAACACCTTCTTTCACCATGTCGGCGGTCACAAAACGGGGTTTCCCAATGGCGGCAATCAGGATGTCGGCCGAACGGGTTATCTCTTTGAGGTTTTCGGTGGCACTGTGGCAAAGGGTCACAGTGGCATTGGCGCCTTCGGCTTTTTGCGAAAGCAAAATACTCATGGGCCGCCCCACAATGTTGGAACGTCCCAAAACCACCACATGTTTTCCGGCCACAGGCACTTTGTAATACTTCAGTAACTCCATGATTCCTGCAGGCGTTGCCGAGTGGAAAGCGGGCTGCCCAAGCACCATCTTACCCACATTTTCCGGTGTAAAGCCATCCACATCTTTGGCAGGGTTAATGTGACGGATAATTTTATCGGTATCAATGTGTTCCGGCAACGGAAGTTGTACAATATAACCGTCTATTTCTTCATCCCGGTTCAGGTAATCCACCACCTCCAACAGTTCTTTTTCGGAAATATCAGCCGGGTAACGGTAGGTGGACGACATCATTCCGACCGCATGAGCAGCCTTTTCCTTGCTGGCCACATAAGTCTCGCTGGCCGGATCGTTGCCCACCAATACGGCGGCAAGATGCGGGCCGTCTTCGCCTTTGTCAATCATGGCGGCCACCTCTTTTTTAATGGATTCTTTCACCTCTTTGGCTACCTGACGGCCATCAATGATAACGGCTTCTTTTTTCTTTGCCATGGTTATTTTTTTAGGTAAAATACTTTAAAAAGCGTTTTTTTAAGTTCATCGAAACACCGGTTTTTTGGAATGCAGATCATGGCGACAGGTAACTTCGTGAAGCATTGCATCAAAAAGCATCCTAAACGCCTGCTACCGGCCTCCCATCATCCGCATCATATTTTTTCCGCGGCCACCGGTGGTCATTTTTTTCATCATTTTACTGGTTTCGCCAAACTGTTTGATCAGCCGGTTGACTTCCTGAATGGTAGTTCCGCTACCCATGGCAATACGTTTTCGGCGCGATCCGTTCAACAACCTCGGGTTGGCCCGTTCTTCCGGGGTCATGGAGTGGATAATGGCTTCAATGCTTTTAAAGGCATCATCGTCAATATCCATATCTTTAATGGCTTTCCCCATGCCGGGAATCATCGCCATCAGGTCTTTGATATTTCCCATTTTTTTGATTTGCTGAATCTGTTTCAGGAAATCATCAAAGTTAAACTGATTTTTGGCAATCTTCTTTTGCAGTTTGCGGGCTTCCTCTTCGTCGAATTGTTCCTGTGCCTTTTCCACAAGGGTCACAATGTCACCCATCCCGAGGATCCTGTCGGCCATACGTTCGGGATGAAACAAATCCAGCGCATCCATTTTTTCGCCGATTCCGACAAACTTAATGGGCTTTTGCACTACCGAGCGAATGGTCAATGCTGCCCCGCCACGGGTATCCCCATCCAGTTTGGTCAGCACCACACCATCGAAATCCAGCCGGTCGTTAAAAGCTTTGGCTGTATTCACGGCATCCTGGCCTGTCATGGCATCTACCACAAACAGGGTTTCGGTGGGTTTCACGGCTTGTTTTATGGCGGAGATTTCGTTCATCATCTGTTCATCCACCGCAAGGCGTCCCGCCGTATCAATGATGACCACATTTTTACCATGTTCGCGGGCATAGCGAATGGCATTTTGGGCAATCTTCACCGGGTTTTTGTTGTCATCTTCGGTGTACACTTCCACACCCACCTGTTCACCAAGCACCTTTAACTGCTCAATGGCGGCAGGACGATACACATCACCGGCCACCAGCAATGGCTGCCGGGTCTTTTTATTTTTCAGATAATTGGCCAGTTTGGCCGAAAAAGTGGTTTTACCCGAGCCTTGCAAACCGGCAATCAGAATAACGGCCGGACTGCCTTTGATGTTGATATCCACCTGCTGTCCTCCCATCAATTGGGCCAGCTCATCATGGACAATTTTTACCATCAGTTCGCCCGGTTTCACGGCAGTAAGCACATTCTGCCCGAGGGCTTTTTCTTTGACGTCGTTGGTAAACTGCTTGGCTATTTTATAACTGACATCCGCTTCAATTAAGGCCTTACGAATCTCTTTCACCGATTCGGCCACATTGATTTCGGTAATGCGGCCATGACCTTTGAGTATCTTGAACGAGCGGTCCAGCCTGTCGCTTAATCCTTCAAACATAATGCTTCTATTTTGGACGACAAAAGTAATAAAAACTACCGTGCAGAAGGCGGGTGAAATGATATCCTTCTCCACCAGGACATGAATAAATTCATGGCCAAAACCTTAATCCTCCGCCTGCAGCGGACGAGTAAAATCACCTTGAACCTGCACTAACCCCCGACATCAAACGTGAGTCTTTCTTTCAGCCTCCCGACTTCGAAAAAAGGCTTTCGCCATAAGCGTCCAACCAGGCTTGCAGTTTTTTCCGGTCTTTATCCGTCAGTTTCGCCTTCGGGTGCAGTAACACATAGATGGCCAAGGGCATTTCATTGTCTTCCACAGCCTCTTCCGAAATTTTATCCAACATTTTGGCTTTTTTGGCCTTTGTCAGCAGGCCCCATTCCGAAAAGTTCAGTTTTTCACGTCCTTCTTTTACGTCACGGTTTATCAGCCACGATACCGGTGCCACAGAAGCATACCAGGGATAAACCGTTTCGTTTGAATGGCAGTCGTAACAGGCATGACGTAAAATGGAAGCCACATTACCGGGAACCGGTGCCTGCTTTAGCAAGTCGGCAGGGTTTTCCTTTTTGGTCTCCGGCCGGTCACCGATAAATTGAATCCCCACAAGTACCAAAATGATGGCAAGGATGATCCGGGGAGTATTTTTATTACACTTCACAATCAGTGGCTTAGTTTTTGAATGGTAGCCCGTGCCCACGACAACATCTGCTCTTTTTCAGCCTGTTTTAAGGCTTTGTCGGGATATTTGGCCAAAAACTTTTTCGGCGGCATCTTGCCTTTCTTAAGCACATCTACAATATCCTGCATTTTGCCCGCCAGTTTGTATGTTTTCAAACCGGCCAGTTTGTCAAAATCCAGTTTCTTTTTTCCCTTCAGGTTTTTACTTGCCGTGTGGTGACATCCGTAACAAGCATGTTGAATAATGGTTTGTACCTGTTCGGGAATTTCAAAGGACTGACCCGAAACATACGGCGAAACCGGCTGTTGAACCGGCCGGAACGAAGACCCCCACAGCCACACAAAAAGCAAGGCCGGGATCCATAAATTCAAAAAGATTCGCTTCATATTTTCTCGTATTTTGCAAACAAAAATAACACTTTATTTTAATTCGTTCTAAATTGGAAACAAGCGAACAGAAAATATTCTTGGAAACGCAGGTGGAACGTTATAACCGGCCGGCATTTATCCACGAAGACCCCATCAGTATTCCACACCTGTTTTCACACAAGGAAGACATTGAAATTGCAGGCTTTCTTACCGCATTGATTTCCTGGGGCAGGCGTCCGGCCATTTTAAAAGCCGCCCGAACACTCATGGAGCACATGGACCGGGCACCTCATGCTTTTGTAACCGGCTATTCGGATAATGATTTGAAACCATTGACCCGTTTCGTTTACCGCACTTTCAACAGCTCCGATTTGTTGTTTCTGCTCAAAGCGCTGCGCCGTGTTTACGTCCGGTCGGGCGGACTCGAAAAAATTTGTTTAACCCATTACCGGCAAAGCGGATCGGTTAAAGGACTTATCACAGGCTTACGCCACGAACTGTTGGCCTCTCCCCATCTTCATCGTTCCGAAAAACACTTGGCAGCCCCCGAAAAAGGTTCGGCAGCCAAACGCATCAACATGTTCCTGCGCTGGATGGTGCGTCATGATAATAACGGAGTGGATTTCGGCATTTGGAAAGAAATTCCCATGTCGGCGCTCATGATACCTTTGGATGTCCATTCGGGAAACACTGCCCGCAGGTGGCATCTGCTGCACCGAAAACAAAACGACTGGAAAGCGGTGGAAGAACTTACCGGACAACTACGGAAATTTGACCCGGAAGACCCGGTAAAATACGATTATGCCCTCTTTGGAACCGGGATTTATGAAAAACTTCGTTAACCGGTGTTCGATATGCGTTATTCTTTTGATAAAACTACTCCATATCCTCCGGTAACTCAATGCCCAGGTCTATCCCAAGGCTTTTGTTGTACATGGCCATGGCTTTCAGGCTCATCCCCATACTGGAAAAACCACCGTCATGGTACAGGTTCTGCATGGTCACCTTTCGTGTCAGGTCGCTAAACATCACCACACAATAATTGGCACACTCTTCGGCATCCGCATTACCCAGCGGCGACATGCGATGGGTAAAGTCCATCAACCCGTCAAATCCCTTTACCCCCGAACCTGCTGTGGTCTTGGTAGGCGACTGCGAAATGGTGTTTACCCGGACTTTCCGCTCGCGACCGTAAATGTAACCGAAACTACGCGCAATGGACTCCAGCAAAGCCTTGGCATCCGCCATATCGTTGTAACCGTACAACACCCGCTGGGCAGCAATGTACGACAACGCCACCACCGACCCCCATTCATTAATCGCATCCAGCTTATAAGCCACCTGCAACATTTTGTGAAACGAAATGGCGGAAATATCCAACGTTTTTTGAAGATAGTTGTAATTCAAATCGTTATACACACGTTTTTTCCTGACATTCAACGACATGCCAATCGAATGCAGCACAAAGTCCACTTTGCCGCCCAACACCTCCATCGAGCGCTCAAAAACATTCATCAAGTCATCCACACTGGTGGCATCGGCCGCAATCACTTCCGCGTTACATTTTTCGGCCAACTCGTTCAACTGCCCGAAACGCAAAGCCGTAGGCGTATTGCTCAATGTAAAAACAGCGCCCTCTTCGTAGGCCCGTTCCGCCGTTTTCCAGGCAATCGAGTTGCTGTCCAAAGCCCCGAAAATAATTCCTTTTTTCCCTTTTAAAAGATTGTATGACATCTCCAATTATTTAGAATGATTACAGCCAGCAAAGATAAAAGAATTTGGAACTTCGTACCGGAAAAGTCAGTTTTTGATGATTTTGGGCGCCCGGGCGTGTCTTCCGTTTTAGGCACGCCGCTGTAAACGGTGTTTCACAACGGCTTTCAGGGGGCTTCCTGCGGTCGCCCCTGCCCGCCTG
>CAYYRE010000092.1:0-12535 GCA_964473895.1 uncultured Lentimicrobiaceae bacterium
GGAAAACGGTTTCCCCTCCGGTTACCGGTACATCAAGTATTTCTTCCGGATGTGCATAAACTGTTGTAACTCCTTCTTCCAGCTTTGCCGGATCTGTTGCTCCGAATACCCTTTTTCAATTTGCAGACGCAAACTGTCGGTACCGGCCAGCCGGTCGAAAGACCCCCTGAAAAAAGGCTTCACCCCCATGGCCGTCAATTCATGATAGGCTTCGAGCAACCATTTTAGTTCGATACGCGGCGGGTTGTGCCGGTAGTTCTCGGCGTATCCGGTCAAGTCCTGCCCGCGACAGGTTTTTCCTTCAAACTTGGGATGCAGGCTCGCCCCTGGGATACTTCTCGGTGTAAAAACATAATTCCCTTTCATACCGGGATAACCGAAAATTTGAAACGGCTTGTCAGTACCCCGCCCCACACTGACAACCGTTCCTTCCAAAAAGCAAAGCGAAGGATAGAGGTAAACCGCTTGCCAGTCGGGCAGGTTGGGCGAAGGTTTTACCGGCAGTTTCACAATCATGTTGCGCCGGTATTTTTTCATCGGAATGACGGTTAAATCACAGGTTACCCCGTTTTTCAGCCAATGTTCGCCGTTGACCATGCGGGCATATTCGCCGATGGTCATGCCGTAAACCACCGGAATGGGGTGCATCCCCACAAAGGATTTGAATGCCGGTTTCAACACGGGGCCATCCACATAAAAACCGTTGGGATTGGGCCTGTCCAAAACAATGACCGGAACCCGGTTTTCGGCACATGCCTCCATAACCAGCGACAGGGTCGAAATGTAGGTATAAAAACGTGTTCCGACATCTTGCAAATCAAACAATACCACATCCACCCCCCGGAGGTCTTCGGCAGTAGGCTTGCGATGTTTCCCATAAAGCGACACAATGGGCAAACCGGTTTCGGCATCTTTTCCGTTGTTGATATGTGCACCGGCACTTTTGTTGCCGCGAAAACCGTGTTCCGGACTAAAAATACGTACCACACGAATACCCGAAGCCAAAAGGGTATCCACCAAATGCGTTTTCCCGATGATGGCACTCTGGTTGGCCACCACAGCCACACGTTTCCCTTTTAAAAGGGGAAAATAAGCCGATGTTTGTTCATCACCGGTAACGATTTTATGGTAATCGGTAAGAACGGGCCGGCGAGTTTGCGCCGAAAGGGTGCCCTGCGTCATCAACAAAATAAAGAATAGCCAAACAATTTTTCTCATGTCATCTGTTTTTGAACACACAAATTTAAAAAAGTATGCCCTGATAAGACAGGAAATGATAATTTTGTAAAAAAACGCCGTTGAACGTAGCCTATTTCATAGCAAAGCATATTGCCCCGGGCCGCACCGAAGCCTATGCCCGGCCGGTGATCCGTATTGCAGTCATCAGTATTGCCCTCGGACTGGCCCTTATGATGGCTTCCGTAGCCATTGTGATTGGTTTTAAACATTCCATCAGCAACAAAGTGACGGGATTTTCGGCCCCTTTGCAAATTGTGGCTTTCACCCGGAACGAATCGCTTGAAGAAACACCGTTGACCCTTCAGCCCAAATTCCTTGAAAAACTCAGGAAAAACACCGAAATTACACACATACAATTTACGGCACAAAAAGGCGGAGTGCTCAAAACCAAAGACCAAATCCAGGGCATCGTCCTGAAAGGCGTAGGCAAAAATTACGACTGGCGCTACCTGAAACAAAACCTGACGGCAGGACATCTTCCGGTTTTCCCGCCCGGCCATCCCGGCAAAGAGGTGCTTATTTCGCAAACACTGGCCAACAAACTCCGGCTGAAACCCGGCGATGCTATCCGTGTTTGGTTTATCGGTAAAGATGCAACGGCAGCACTCGGCAGAAAATTTACCATCAGCGGCATTTACCATACCGGTCTGGAAGAATTCGACAACCGGTATGTCATTGGCGACTTGCGGCAAATACAACACCTCAACGGCTGGAAATCCAACCAAACAGGGAGTATCGAACTGGAAGTCAAAGATTTTAAAAAGCTACGTGCCATTGCCCAAGGCATTTACGAAAGCATCCCTTACAACCTGAACATCAACACCATTTACGACAATTATCCCGAAATCTTCAACTGGCTTGATTTGCTGGACACCAATGTAGCAGTCATCCTCATCCTCATGATTCTTGTGGCCGGCATCACCATGATTTCCACCCTTTTTATCCTGATTATCGAACGAACCAACATGGTCGGCCTGCTCAAAACTTTGGGGGCCGCCAATCCGGTCATACGGCAAATTTTTCTCTACAAAGCGGCTTACATCATAGGACGCGGCATGCTTTGGGGCAACCTGCTCGGACTGCTCTTTTATTTTATCCAGTTGTACTTCCGCCCTTTCCGGCTCAACCCGGTGAGTTACTATGTTTCGTACGTGCCGGTGGAGCTTTCACTTCCCCACTTTTTATTGCTCAATGCGGGCACTTTTGTCCTTTGCCTGCTGATGCTCGTCATCCCTTCGTATTATATCGTTCGCATCCGGCCGGCAAAGGCCTTACGGTACGAGTAAATGTAAATTTTTTCGGTTTGCCTGCCGATAATCTTTATTTTTGTGCACCAATTATTCATAATCATTTTAATAAAAATATGAGAAAAATCATTTACCCGGTCTTCACCCTTTTTATTGCAGTGTTTGTATTCAGTGCATGCAACAATACGGGCCAGACCCATAGGCACCAAAAGAGTGCAACCCTCACCCCCGATACCACCGTTCATTATCCGCAGGAAAAACACCTGGCCAACATCAAACAACTCACTTTTGGCGGAGACAATGCGGAAGCTTATTTTAGTTTTAATGACAAAATGATTGTGTTTCAGGCCAAAAACAAAGCCTGGGGCTCACACTGCGACCAGATTTACTATTTCCGTTTTGCCGACGGGGATATGAAAGACACCATCCCCACTTTGCTAAGCAACGGACTGGGAAGAACCACCTGTTCGTTTTTCCTGCCCGGCGACACCACCGTGCTGTATGCTTCTACCCGTGCCGGCGGCGATGCCTGTCCTCCCGAACCCAAAAAACGCACCGATGGGAAATACGTATGGCCCATTTACGAGGATTTTGATATTTACGTGGCCAACCTGAAAGGACAACTCATCGATACGCTCATCAAACATCCGGGATATGATGCCGAAGCCACCGTGTCACCGCAAGGCGACAAAATCGTCTTTACTTCGGACCGTTCGGGAGACCTGGAACTGTACACCTGCAACATTGACGGAAGCAATGTGCATCAGGTCACCCATCAGCTCGGATATGATGGCGGGGCTTTTTTCTCGCCCGACGGCAAAATGCTGGTATTTCGCGCTTCACGTCCCAAAACACCCGAAGAAATCAAAACTTACAAAGAACTGCTGAAACAACATCTCGTCATGCCCACCCGAATGGAAATTTACACCTGTAACGTGGACGGCAGTAACCTGAAACAGGTTACCCATCTCGGCAAAGCCAACTGGGCACCCTACTTTACGCCCGATGGCAAACACATTATTTTCAGCTCAAACCATGCCGGCACCCGCGGTTTCGACTTTAACCTGTACATGTGCGACCTCGATGGAAAACACCTCGAACGCATCACCTACGACAACACATTCGATGCCTTTCCCATGTTTTCGTACGATGGAAAAAAACTGATTTTTTCATCCAGCCGCAATAACCGTAATCAACACGGTATCAACCTGTTTATTGCCGACTGGAAGCCATAAAGCATAAACGGCCTAACAATCTTTTCAATAAAATAACCGATGATCCGATAAACGAACAACCCAGATAATGAACCGAGAAGAAAACAGAAGAAAAGTTTTGTCCTATTTGGAAAAACTCGGCATCCCGTATGAAATTTACGAACATCCGCCGCTGGATACCATCGAAATCGCTTTAAAATACTGGAAAGACATCGAGGCAACCCACTGTAAAAACCTGTTTTTCAGAAATCATAAAGGAAACAGGCACTATCTCGTCATCATTAAAGACACCACCCCTTTTGATATCCACAGCCTGGAAAAATCATTGCACCAGGGTAAACTGACTTTTGCTTCCGAAAAAAGGCTGGTAAAATACCTCGGCGTAAAACCCGGTTCCGTGTCTTTGTTCGGGCTGATCAATGACGAAGAACACCATGTTTTTGTTTTCATGGACGAACAGCTGCAAAAGGCGGAAAAAATCAGCTTTCACCCCAATGACAATACGGCCAGTGTGGTCATTGCTTTTTCGGATGCGTTGAAATTTTTAAAGGAAAGGCAAAACGGATTTGAATTCATCAACCCATCACCGCAAAACCAATAAATCATGGACAAGATTACAGTGAATGTAAACTCGGAAATCGGCAAGATTCAAGGCGTCATCGTACACACACCCGGTGCGGAAGTGGAAAACATGACACCTGAAAATGCGGAAAGGGCCTTGTACAGCGACATCTTGAACCTGAGTGTCGCCCTGCCGGAATACGACGAATTTCTCGGCGTACTGAAAAAACACACCCGCGTTTTTGAAGTGACCGACCTGCTCAAAACCGTCCTTGAAATGGACGCCGTGCGCAAAGACCTTATCGGAAAAGTGTGTGAACACGAACGCCATTCGCAAAAACGGTATCAGCTTTGCGACACCTTGCAACAAATGGCTCCGGCCGCACTGGCCGTTAAACTGATCGAAGGTGTCGAGATGCAAAAAAACAACCTGACCAGCTTTTTGGATAACGAACGGTTTTCGTTGAGTCCCCTGCCCAATTTTTTCTTTACCCGCGATGCCAGTTTTACGGTGGGCAACCATGTCATGATCAGCAAAATGGCCAATGCCGTGAGAGACCGCGAAGCCCTCATCATGGAAACGCTTTTTTCGCATCACCCTTTGTTTGATACCGCCGTAGAAAACCCTGTCCGCAGGTTTGACCTCAGCGGCCGGGGTACCATCGAAGGCGGCGATGTACAAATAGCCCGCGAAGATGTGCTTGTGATCGGTACGGGCGACCGTACCACCACCCAGGGCATCGACAGCATGATCGAATACATGAAAACCAAACCCGGCGTAAAACATATCCTGGCCCAGGAACTGCCTTTTAAGCCCGAATCGTTCATCCACCTCGACATGACCTTTACTTTCCTCGACAAAGACCGTTGCATGGTGTTTGAACCGCTCATCCTCAATTCTTCGCGCTATCTCACCATCCACATTACCATCGATGGAAACAAAGTAACAAAAATCAATGAAGAACGCAGTCTGCTGCATGCTTTACGCAAATTGGGCATCGAAATGGAACCGGTTTTTTGCGGCGGAAACAAAGACCTCTATTTTCAGGAAAGGGAACAGTGGCAAAGCGGCGCCAACTTTTTCGCCCTCGAACCCGGCAAAGTGATGGGCTACGAGCGCAACGTCCATACCATTGAGGCCATGAACAACAGCGGTTTTGAAATTGTAAAAGCTTCGGATGTGGTCAGCGGAAAAGTGGATTTAAACGACTATAAGAAAGTGGTGGTAACCATTAAAGGCAACGAACTCTCCCGCGGCGGCGGCGGTGCCCGCTGCATGACCATGCCCGTGGCAAGAGAACAGGTCATTTGGTAACCCGTAAGCAATTCTCCAATACAACCCGGCCATTCCTGCGGGCTTTCTTCCCCTTTTCCCACAAGGAATTTATTTATCTTTACAAAGTCAACCACATCGCATTTTATGGAAAAGCTATCCGAAGAACAAGCCAAAAAACGCATTGATGCCCTGTGTGCCGAACTGCAGGAACACAATTACCGGTACTATGTTTTGGCGCAACCGGTCATCAGCGACTACGAATATGACCAAAAGCTAAAGGAGCTGGAAAAACTGGAAGCGGCGTTTCCGCAATTTGTCCGGCCCGACTCCCCCACCCGGCGCGTAGGTGGCGAGCCCACCAAAGAATTTCCTACGGTAAAACACAAATACCCCATGCTTTCGCTTTCCAACAGCTATTCGCTGGAAGAAATCAAAGCATTCGATGTGCGTGTGCGCAAAGCGGTGGGCCATGAAGTGGAATATGTGTGCGAATTGAAATACGATGGGCTGGCCATCAGTCTGACCTACGAGAACGGTATTTTGACACAAGCCGTTACACGCGGCGATGGCATACAGGGAGATGATGTTACCCAAAACGTAAAAACCATCCGCAGCATCCCGTTGCATTTGCGCGGCAACTACCCTTCGGAGCTGGAAATCCGGGGTGAAATCATCATGCCCCGCGAAGAATTTGAACGACTCAACCGCGAGCGTGAAGAAATAGGCGACAACCCCTTTGCCAATCCGCGAAATGCAGCGGCCGGCTCCCTTAAAATGCAAGACCCCAAAGAGGTGGCAAAACGCAAGCTGGACTGCTTTCTTTACTACATACCGCACGACCTCGAAGGGGTTACAACCCATTACCAGGCCCTCAGGAAGGCCAAAGAAATGGGGCTGAAAGTTTCGGACAACATGGCCATTTGCCGCAACATGGGCCAGATCATGGAATACATAAACGACTGGGATAAAGGACGAAGGCATTTGCCCTACGATATCGATGGCATCGTCATCAAAGTAAACGATTTGGCGCTGCAAAAGCAACTGGGCTATACCGCCAAAAATCCCCGTTGGGCCATTGCTTACAAATTCAAAGCCGAGCAGGTGGAAACCATCCTCGAATCCATTGATTACCAGGTAGGCCGTACCGGAGCCATCACCCCCGTAGCCAATTTGCACCCTGTACAACTGGCCGGTACAACCGTTAAACGGGCCAGCCTCCACAATGCCGACATCATTGCCCAACTCGATGTGCGCATCGGCGATACGGTTTATGTGGAAAAAGGCGGCGAAATCATCCCCAAAATTGTAGGAGTGAATTTTGACAAACGTCCTGCCGGCGCCCAACCGGTACGGTTTATCGACCGTTGTCCCGAATGCGGTACGCCGCTCATCCGCCAACCGGGCGAAGCCGCCTACTACTGTCCCAACGAAGATGCCTGCCCCCCGCAAATCAAAGGAAAACTGGAACACTTTATCTCGCGCAAAGCGATGAATATCGACAGCCTCGGTGAAGGTAAAATCGAAATACTGTACGACCACGGATTGGTAAAAAACATTGCCGATCTGTACGACCTGACCTATGATAAGATTTTAGGACTGGAAAAAATTATCCCTTCCGGAGAGGGCAAAAAAGAAAAACGGATCAGTTTCCGCGAAAAAACAACGGAAAACATTCTGAAAGGCATCGAACAATCCAAACAGGTACCCTTTCCGCGCGTGCTTTATGCTCTCGGTATCCGGTATGTGGGCGAAACCGTGGCCAAAAAACTGGCAGCCCATTTTAAAAACATCGATGCCTTGATGCAGGCTTCGTTTGAAGAACTGATTGCCGTGGAAGAAATCGGGGAAAAGATTGCCGAGTCGGTCATCAACTATTTCAAAAAACCGGAACACCGTGAAATGATCGAACGGTTACGCCGGCACGGGATCCGTTTTCGGTTGGAGGAAACCGAAAGCAGCACACCAAAGCTCCTTGCCGGAAAATCGTTTGTGGTCAGCGGCGTGTTTCAACGCCATTCGCGAAACGAAATCAAAGAACTCATCGAACGATTCGGCGGAAAAAACGTGAGCAGCATTTCATCCAAAACCGATTACGTACTGGCCGGGGACAACATGGGGCCGGCCAAAAAAGCAAAAGCCGAGAAATTGGGTATCCCCATCCTCTCGGAAGAGGCATTTGAAGAAATGATCAAGCAGTAAATGTTTCTGATTGACAGGTCTTGAATACTGCAATAGGTTTGTTTTGACGCCTTTACCGTTCCTTCATGCAAAAATTTCTTTAACCAACCGGACAAAAGGAAAAGCGGTACTTTTTGTTTTATTCATGCATTTGCGGCTTTTTCAATTTGGACATGCGGAAAATTACCACTGAAGTTATTTAAAGTTTACAAAACAAAGGATTTTTTTAATCAAACGCTTTAAAAAAACTTTATTAGTTACACCGAAACACTCCCATTCAAAACGACAATAAAAGAAGTCCATCCCTCTTTGGAAGGGTGCAGCAAAATATCCCCTCCCATCGACAGCATTATTTGCTTGCTCAGGCTCAATCCCACCCCGGAACCTGTTTCTTTCGTAGTAAAAAACGGAACGAAAATCTGTTCCCGGATCTCGGGAGGAATTGCCGGACCATTATTTTCCAAAACAATTTTAACCTGATGGTCGGTTTTCCAAAGTCTGACCACAAGGACAGGATCGGCAACACCATCCGTACCCAAGGCCTCCACCGCATTTTTCAGCAGGTTGGTAATGACCTGTGACAACAATTTCTCATCCGTAACACAAAAAATGTTTTCGAGAACATATTTTTTCACCGTTATCTTATCAAATCCGGGGAAAGCCACTGCCGTCAACAGATTACTTTCCAGCAAAGCCGAAAGGTCGGTTTCTTTTAGATGCGGCTCGGGCAATTTGGTAAATTTCCGGTAATGATCCACAAAATGCATCAGTCCGAGTCCCCTTTCTTCGATCACTTGCAGCCCTTTCACCGTATTAGCAATGGTTTGCGGCTTAACGGCATCGACAGCCACCGGTTTCCCATCCTTTAAAAAATAACGCAAAATCACTTGGGTCAAAGAGGTGATGGGGGCAATGTTGTTCATAATTTCGTGCGAAAGGGTACGTGCCAGTTTAATCCAGGCATCCACTTCCCGGTTGTCCAGCTCTTTGGTAATATCGCCCACGGCAATCAACTTGATTTTTTTATTTTGAATGGTCATTTGCGATATTTTGAACAGCAACTTCTGCCCGTAGCTGTTTTCAAAAATAACAGAAACCGGATGGGTACCGGCTGTCTGTTGCATAATGAGATCGGGTAACACCGTATCGATATTTTTCAAAGCATTGATGTGATGATATTCGTTGAGCCCTACAAGCTTAACCGCTTCAGGATTGATGTGAATAATCCTACCTTTTTCGTTGACCGTAAAAAGGCCCGTAGCCGACTGGTTGATGACCTGACGAAAATATTGTTCCCGGGTATCGATTTCCATTTTGGTTTGTCTGAAAAGTTCGTTGAGCCGGCGCATACCCCGATACACTTCATCAATGGTTTTATTTCCTGAGCCGGAAGGAATTTTCAGCGTGGTATCCTCGTTTTCAATCCCCAGTAAAAAAAGGGCTGTCCATTTGTTCAACCGGTTAAAATAAAGGACCACATTGATCACGGACAAAACCAACAGAAAAAACGCAACAGCAGCCAATGCAATATTCGGATTGACCAGCATAAAATACACGGCCGCAGTAACCGACAGAATCATCGCGGCCAACCGCAGCAAAACAGCCCAATAAAAATGTTTGTATTTCATTGTCTGCTCTTTCTATGGCCGCTACTCAACACACGCCTGCCTGTTTTACTTTTTGCCATATTCCAACGTTTCGTTGTCCTGTGAAATACCGTATTTCTTCAGTTTGTTGTAAAGCGTTTGCCGGGTAATGCCCAGTTTTTTTGCCACGACGCTCATATTTCCCTTTTCCTTTTTCATGTAATACCGAATCATGTCGCGTTCCATCTCACCAATCGACCGATAAGGCAGGTTAATTTCATTTTGGGGGACATTGCTTAGCGTAAAACTTTCTTTGTGCAGTATTTTACTTTCCGACAGAATGACCGCCCTTTCCACAGCATGTTGCAATTCCCTGACATTGCCGGGCCAATGGTATTTCAAAAGTCTGCGCCGGGCGTCATCAGCAATTTTCAAACCCGGTTTTTCATATTTCCTTGCATATTTGTTCAGATAATATTCTGCCAGCAGGATGATGTCTTGCCCACGTTCGCGCAACGGGGGCAATTCGATGGTGATGGTGTTGATGCGGTAAAGCAAATCCTGCCGGAAAAGGCCCTGGGCTACCATGGCATGCAAATCTCTGTTGGTAGCGGTAATAAGCCTGACATCCACCGGGACGGGGACATTACTGCCCAGCTTAACAACGGACCGGTTTTGTAAAACCGACAGAATTTTGGACTGAAGTGACAGGGGCAGATTTCCGATTTCATCCAGAAAGAGGGTTCCCTTGTGCGCCAGCTCAATTTTTCCGGTACGGTCTTCACGGGCATCGGTAAAAGCGCCTTTGGTGTGACCGAACAGTTCGCTTTCGAAAAGCGTTTCGCTGACCGCACCCATATCCACACTGACCATCATTTCACGGTTTCTTTTGGAATAGTAATGTATTTCACGTGCTATCAACTCTTTGCCCGTTCCGTTTTCCCCGGTTATAAAAACATTGGCATCGGTAACCGCCACCTTTTTTACCATCTCGAGCACTTTTTTCATCGGGTCCGAACGACCGATCATTCGCGGGACATCCCGGTACATTTCGTTTTTCAGGTTCCGGTTAGCTTTGCGCAAATCATTCACTTCCAACCGGCTCTTTCTCATTTTCAAGGCCGCTTTCAGGGTAGCCATCAGCTTGTCGTTATCCCACGGTTTCAGCACAAAATCAAAGGCCCCGGCTTTTACCGCCTTTACAGCCAATTGGATATCACCGTATGCCGTAATCATCACCACACTGATTTGCGGATCATATTGCAGAATTTCATTCAGCCAAAACAGCCCTTCGTTTCCCGTGTTGATACCTGCAGCAAAATTCATGTCAAGCAACACCACATCAATCTTATTTTTCTTCAAAGCAGAAATGAGGCTGTTGGGACTTTTAATGGCAATGACCTTCTCAAAATCAGACTGCAAAAGCAGTTCAAGAGCAGTCAAGACACTTTTATTGTCATCGATAATGAGTATTTCCCCTGTCATAAGTCACTGATCCGGTTGGTTATAATAAAGTTTTTACGAGCCTGCCGCCGATACATTGCTGCGAAAGTAAACAACTGTAAACAAACCTAACACCTACTGTAAAAATTTTTTACATCTTTTTTGGGATACGCATCAGCATTCATTTTTATATCACTAATTATAAGCTATTTGCAATATACGGCACGACCATTGTTTTTTATTTTCGGATAAACGAAAACGCATTTTTTATTATGGATATTCCGATAGAAAAAAAGAAAGGGATCAAAAAGAAACACATTTATATCGGGCTGGGCATCCTCCTGCTCTTTTTTTTATTGTATAAAGCTTTTTTTTCAAGCGATCTGTCCACTTACCGTGTGGATGCGAACAGGCTGACCATTGACACGGTGAAAGAGGGGGTTTTTTACGATTACATCTCAGTCATGGGAACAGTAGCCCCCATTGCAACCATATACCTTGATGCCGAAGAAGGAGGCCGTGTGGTTAAAAAAGTAGCCGAAGAAGGCGCCCTGGTAAAAAGAGGAGATGTGATTTTGGAGCTCAGCAACCCCGACCTGAGGCTCAGCATACTCAACAGCGAAGCCGAGCTGGCCAAAAACATCAACTTTTTACGCGATACCCGTGTGACCATGGAACAGGAAAAACTACAAATAAAACGGGAAATATTAAACCTGCAATACGATGTTATCCGCAAAAAAAGAATTTTTGATCAAAACACCGTTTTTTACAAAGACACCCTCATCTCAAAAAATGATTATTTGAAATCAAAGGAAGATTTTGAATTTGCCAAACGCAGCTACGCCCTGTATGTAGAACGACAAAAACAGGATTCTATCTACCGTTCCATACAAGTACAACAAATGAAAGACAATCTGCGCAATATGGAAATGAACCTGAAACTGGTACGTCAACGCGAAGAGAGTCTTCACGTAAAAGCGCCGGTGGACGGACAATTGACTTCGTTGGATGTGGAAGTAGGCCAGTCGGTCCCCAAAGGGGGGAAAATAGGCCAAATCGATATCCTGACTTCTTTTAAAGTGGTCGCCCAAATTGATGAACATTATATTGACAAAGTCCGCGTGGGGCTGAAAGCCCTGCTGGACCGCAATGGGAAAGAATACAAACTGCGTATCCGGAAAATATTGCCGGGGGTACGCAAAGGCCGTTTTGAAGTACAAATGATTTTTGATGGCAAAACGCCTCCCAACATGCACACGGGTCAAACCTATTACATCCGGTTACAGTTGGGGAATCCGGTAAAAACGGTATTATTACCCCGGGGCAGCTTTTTCCAGACAACAGGCGGCCAATGGATTTTTGTGGTATCGAAAGATGGAAAATCAGCCGAAAAACGACACATAAAAATCGGACGGCAGAACCCGAAGTATTACGAACTGCTCGAAGGACTGAAGCCGGGCGAAAGAGTCGTTATTTCGGGTTATGAAAGTTTTGGAAACAACAACCGGCTGATTCTTAACTAAGAAACGGGAAAAACAATCACATATAATAACATTAAACTATGATTAAAATAAAAAACTTAGTAAAGGTATTCCGTACCGACGAAGTGGAAACCTATGCATTAAACGGTGTGGATTTGGAAGTAAAAAAAGGTGAATTTGTGGCCATTATGGGGCCTTCGGGTTGTGGAAAATCCACCCTGCTCAGTATCATCGGCCTGTTGGATAATCCCACCCAAGGCAGCTACCTGTTTGATGGAACCGAGGTAGCGGGACTTCGGGAAAAAAACCG
>CAYYRE010000093.1:0-4612 GCA_964473895.1 uncultured Lentimicrobiaceae bacterium
ACAAACTCATGAGCGAAGCTTTCGACTATACCATTAAGGGAGCGGAAAATCTGGCCGCTGAAAAAGCTTGGAAATCCCTTTTCGGCGAAGAATAGCCAAGCTTCCCGTTTTTTCGATCCTCAATTTTCCCCTGTAAAAAAACATTTTGCATAAAGAGAAAGTACAAAATCTTTTTTACAGGCGGAACGGCTTCACTTTCCCGTAAAAATTTAGTGTAAATTTGAAAATAAAAAAACGTGGCCAGAAAACGGTATCTTGAAAGTGATTTTTTTGAGGGATATACCCTGATAGGGATTGTTTGCAGTCTCCCCGATTTCCGGGTCAGCTTTTTCATAAACCGTCATTTGCACCTTGCCCTGAAAAAATATGCTCCTTTTTCGCTAAACCCCGAAGAAGAACCGGTTTTTTCCTGGTATCATCACGCCGAAGAAGCCTTGCGGCGTGACTTTTTTTTGATACAAAACAAAAACAACACCACACTGCTGCTGCCCTCACTGACAAAATTCGATTACATCCTGCTGGTTTACGGAAACATACCGGATAGTTTTCCGGAAAAAATTCTTTCTGCTTTGCGCGCCACACCCTACATTTCCGCTGCTTTCGAACAAGAGCTTTCACAACTGAAAAACAGCGACCTGCTCATAGAACGAAATGAACAGCATGCCACCGAACAGCTCAATAAATATGTAATATTTCAACAGAAAAAATCGTTACTCGATTAAATAAATCCCATGAGCAACAAAGCAATAGACCGTAAATACATTCGATACTACAACGAAAAAAAATTCCTTGGGAAACTAAAAAAACTATTGGTCCAACTCGGAGAAGAAGTTGCCCTGCGCCTGCTTATGCTTTATTTTTTAATGGGTTCGAAAAAAGTCCCTCTCAAAATCCGGATGCTCATCATGGCTGCCCTGGGTTACTTTGTTTTGCCCTCCGATTTGATATCCGACTTTATTCCTGCCCTTGGTTTTACCGATGATATTGCCTTCTTAACTTACACGTTTAACCAAGCGGCAAAATATGCCGATGACGGCATCCGGAAAAAAGCCTCCGAAAAACTGGAAAGTTGGATTTCAAAAAAAGAGAATTCTCAATCCAATGCTTCTGCTACACCGGAAGAAGGCTTTTCAACACTTTCGTAAAAGCTGTTATATCCTCTTCCGTGGTATCCCACGAACACATAAGCCTTACTTCTGATGTGTTTTCATCCCAAATATGGAAAAAGTAATGTTGTTGCAATTGGGGAATGACCTCCGGAGGGATAATGACAAATACCCCGTTGGCATCTACACGCCGGGTAATTTGAACCCCGGTTATTTTCAATAGTTCTTTTTCTAAAAACTTTGCCATCTTGTTGGCCTTCATCGCATTTTGCTTCCACAACCCATCGGCAAGATACCGTTCGAACTGGGCCGAAATAAACCGCATTTTTGAATGCAGTTGCATGCCCTGTTTGCGGGTGTATTGAAAATCACGGGCCAGGTTTTCGTCAAAAAAAACCACCGCCTCACCGAACATCATCCCGTTTTTGGTCCCGCCAAATGACAAAACATCCACGCCGGCACGGGTGGTCAACTCCCGGAAAGAAACACCGAGAGCAACAGCAGCATTACTAATGCGTGCACCGTCCATATGGAGCAGCATGCTGTGGCTGTGAGCAAAATCGGCTAAAGCTTTGATTTCTTCCGGAGTATAAACCGTTCCTTTCTCGGTGACTTCGGAGATGGAAACAATCCGCGGTTGCACATGATGCTGAAAACCGAAACTGTGCAAAAACGGAACTATTTGTTCCGGACCGATCTTTCCATCTTCCGTTTCTATTTCAAGAATTTTTATTCCACCGAATTTTTCCGGAGCACCACATTCATCTTCATTCAGGTGGGCACTTTTTGCAGCCACAACCGCCTGGTAAGGACGCAGCAGATGGCTTATGCTCAACACATTGGCTGCCGTGCCGTTATACACAAAAAACACTACGGCATTTTCGCCGAAATATTCCCTGAATTGTTTTTCGGCCCTTTGGGTAAACGGGTCATTTTTTTCCCCGTAGGCTTCCACATGACCGTTGTTGGCTTTTATCAGGGCCTCCATAATTTGGGGGCAAACACCCGACCAGTTGTCACTGGCAAAGGATTTATTCTGTTCTTGCATTTTGAATTATTTGTTTTTCAATGTTTTGACCTCAATGGCAGCATTTTTCTCACGGGTACTCAACAACCCGCAGGCCGCATCAATATCCTGGCCGCGTGAAGCCCTAATGGTGGTACGTATCCCTTTGGCATTCAACGCATCTTTAAATACCAGCAGACGCTGTTCATCGGTTCCTTTCAGCGGTGTACCGGGAATGGGATGAAACCGGATGAGGTTGATCCGGCAGGGAATACCGTTCAGCAAACGTGCCAGTTCTTTCACATGGCGGGGCGTATCGTTCAATCCGTGAAAAACAATGTATTCGAACGAAACCCGCCGTTGCCGGCCGAAAGTATGTTTTTTGAGTTCCGCCATAATATCCTCAATGGAGTATTTATGGCTTACGGGCATCAACAACCGCCGTTCTTTTTCAAAAGGGGTGTGCAGACTGACAGCCAGGTGGCAGGTACTGTTTTCCAGAAATTGACGCATGGCCGGCACCACCCCTATGGTACTCACGGTAATTTTCCGGGGGCTCCATGCAAAACCCCAGTCGGAAGTCAGTATCTCGAGGCTTTGCAATACGGCGGACAAATTATCCATGGGCTCTCCCATGCCCATGTACACCAAATTCGTCACCTTTTCCCTTTCAGGCAAACTCCGTATCTGGTTTAATATCTCTCCGGTTGTCAGGTTGGCCTGAAAGCCCTGTTTACCGGTCATGCAAAACAGGCAACCCATTTTACATCCCACTTGTGAAGACAGACAAAGGGTGGCTCGTTTTTTTTCAGGAATATACGCCGCTTCAATAAATCCGTGTGTCCCCGCACGAAAAAGATATTTCTTGGTACCATCCGTCGAAACCTGTACATTCACCGGCTGCTCCAGTCCCAAAACATATTTTTCGGAAAGCAACGCCCGCATTTTCTTGGAAAGATTGGTCATTTCATCAATGCCGGAAATTTCTTTCTTATATAGCCAATCGGCTATTTGCTTGGCTACAAACCGGGGCGCTCCCCATTCGTCGGTGATGGCCTGCAGCTGTTCCAGTGTTTTTCCGAAAAGCGGTTCTTTTGCCATAAGGTTTTCTTTCATCTTGCAAAATTACAAAAAGAGCAGAACAGACTAATACTGCCGGATCCGGGAAAATGAACCCGGAAATAAGACAAAAAAACAACGTTTTTGTAATATTCTTACTTTTGCATCTTCATTAAAAAATAGCATCTTCATCCCCGAAAAAAAATCGCATGCCGGATTATCTGAAAATAACCCAGGTCTTTTTTTTATCCATGATAAAATACTTTTACGCCCCATTGTACGGTGCTGCCATTGGTTTGGCCTTTTGGCAAATTTTTTTTTCACTGATTGCCGGCGGAATCCTTGCTTTCACGGTTTACTATTATTTTACCGATCTTGTGGTACTTTATTCCAAACATTTAAGTCCGGTCATAGTGAAGATCATCCCGGCAAACTGGCATCGTGCCTGGTTAAAACGGAAAGCACGAAAACGTATCCGGCGAAAAAACAGGAAAAAATTCACCCGCAGGGCAAAATTCATGGTAAAATTACGCCGCAGTTACGGGATGTGGGGAATTATTTTATTAACCCCCGTTTTATTATCCCTGCCCATTGGCGCCTTTTTATTGCGGAAATATTACCGTGAAAACCGCTTTTCTTTCCCGCTCATGCTGATTTCTATTGTGGTGGAAGGTTTTATTCTGACTGTGGTTTATACCGGCGCTTTCAACTGGTAAAAACAGATTAGCTGTCAATCGATGGAAAAGGTAAAGGCAAACGAAAATCCGCGAAAGCGGCCCACATTTTTGCCTGCTAAGTCAATGGGAGTATAAAACACAATGATAAATGATTTTCCGGTTTCGATGGTCACACCTGGATGAAAACTCCATTCATAAGCATCGGATTCACCGGTTTTGGATTGATGATACCAATAGCTGAATCCTCCGGCCAGCTGCAACATATGGTTATAAACATAATACCCTGCATCAACATCCATAAAAAAGTTGTTGGCCAAAGGGCCTTCGTAACAAAAGGTATATTGATATTGCACCGCCACATCCAGTGAAAAACGGGGAGAAAACATTTCGGTAACGGCAAGCCCTGAAGCGAGGCCGAGATATTTACCAAAGAAACCGGTTTTTCGCACACCAAAATCGGAAGCATTGGAAAAGTTAAACCCAAGTAAGGCAACGGCAAGAAATTTTTTGTGCTGAACAAACCGGTATTTGGCACCAAAAGAAAAAGCCTTTAAGCTGGCTGTCATCGAAGTCCCTATTTCCAACCGCTGGCCTGCACCGTAGGTAAACCGGAAAAACATATCCTTCAGGATAATACCTGTATCCGGATTGGAAAAATAGGGTTGCAAACTTCCCTTATCGTTAAAAAATCTCCGGCTGAAAAGATATACATAAGAAGGTTCTGCTTCCAGCGTATGCCGGGGAACCAACGTGGCATCAATGGC
>CAYYRE010000093.1:4712-12419 GCA_964473895.1 uncultured Lentimicrobiaceae bacterium
CGTAAATCTCGTCAATCAAATGTTGGTATTTTTCTTTAATGATTTTTCTTTTCAGTTTTAATGTTGGAGAAAGTTCACCGGTTTCGGTACTCCAGCTCTCGCATACCAAACGAAAAACTTTGATTTGTTGAACGTGGTCCAACCGCCGGTTGTAGCGTTCCACTTCTTCCCGGTAACGGTCAACAACCTTTTCTTTATGTATCAGGTCTTTGTTGTCACGATAGGTAATGTTATGCAAATGACACCAGGCATGCAGGTAATCAAAATCGGGGACAATCAGGGCGGCGGTAAACTTCCGGTTTTCGCCCACCACCATAATTTGCTCGATAAACATGGATTCTTTCATGGTATTTTCCACCATTTGGGGGGCCACATATTTTCCGCCCGAGAGTTTAAATATCTCCTTTTTTCTGTCGGTAATCCGTAAAAAGCGATCCTGGTCCAGTTCACCAATGTCACCGGTATGCAACCAACCATCGGGATCCAGCACTTCACGTGTTTTTTCAGGGTCTTTGTAATACCCTTTCATCACGTTATCGCCACGTACCAATATTTCACCGTCTTCGGCTATTTTTACTTCGATTTCTTCCGGCACAACGCCCACCCATCCGAAGCGGATATAAGGGAAATAGGAGCGGTTTCCTGCCACCACCGGAGAAGTTTCGGTAAGGCCGTATCCTTCTTGTACAGGGATGCCGGCGGCCCAAAAAATACGCGATAATCGCGGCTGCAAGGCAGCGCCGCCCGACACGACACTTTTAAGTGCCCCGCCCAGGCCTTCGCGCCATTTGCCAAGTACCAACTTACGTGCCAGCCAAAGTTTCAAATTATACACCGGCGAACGCTTGGCCGGGTCGGGATCGTACCGGTCTCCTATCTTCACCGCCCAAAAGAAAATGGTCTTTTTTATTCCTTCCAATTCCCTCCCTTTCAAAATAATTTTATCATAAATTTTTTCAAAAACCCGCGGCACGGTAATAAATGCATTGGCTTTGATTTCATTCATGTTTTCTATAATAGTATCTATATTTTCGGCATAATAGATGGAAATGCCCAACGATTGCCATACATAGTTTCCGGTACGTTCCAGTACATGGCACAGCGGTAGGAAGCTCAAGGCACGGTCGCCCGGCGCCAAAGCAGTTACCAGTTTTTGGGTCATCAGCACATTGCTCACCACATTTTTATGAGTAAGCATAACGCCTTTGGAAAGCCCCGTGGTACCGGAAGTATAAATGAGGGTCAACAAATCTTCCGGCAACACTTCGCTTCGCCTTTTGTCAAGTACCGGCCGTAACAAATCTTCTTTTCCATCGGCGGCATGTAAAATCTCCCCCCATCCGGAAGCCCCTTCAACAGCATCGAAAGTATAAATGGCTTTTAACGTATCTATTTCATTAACAAAATGATGCAATCGATCAAAAAGCAATTTATCAGAAACGATAAGGATTTGCGCCTCCGAATGCGATAAAATGTGGCGGTATTCGGTATCGCTTATGGTGGGATAGATACTCACATGGACACAGCCTATTTGCGTCATCCCGAAATCCATAAAATTCCATTCGGGACGGTTATTGCTGACCGTAGCTATCTTGTCTCCTTTTTCAAACCCCATGGCAAGCAGTCCAAGGCTCACGGCATCCACGTTTTTACGGTAATCTGCCGTACTGAAAGTCTCCCATTGCCCTTTCCGTTTCACGGCAAGTGCCACCTCCATAGGGAAATTTTCTTCGGAATAGGTCAGTAAATCAAAAATTCTGGTTGGTTCGGTCATCTCTCTTGTTTTTTTTCGGGAAAAGCAATCTGCTTGCGCCGGCATTATTTGCCTACTAAGATAACACAATTTTTAAAGAATTTGATGTTTGATTTTTGTCCATTACTTAAAAATACCGTAATATTGTGAAAATTGGAAGAACCCTCTCCGGAAGAGATCATCCAGTTGCAACAAAAAGATCGGTTAAAACCAAATGATCAACCATGAAAACAAAATACCTTATTTCTTTTTTCCTGAGTTTATTGTTTATCGGCACCACAGGGGCCCAGGAAAGCAGCAACTATTTTAAACCGTTAAAATTCAGAAATATAGGCCCTTTTCGCGGCGGGCGTTCCGTAGCGGTCAGCGGTGTGGCGGATAATTCTCTGAAATATTACATGGGTACTGCCGGCGGAGGACTTTGGGAAACACAAGATGCCGGACAACGGTGGAAAAACATATCGGATGGTTTTTTTAAAACCGCATCGGTAGGAGCCGTAGCCGTTTCGACATCGGATCCCAACATTATTTATGTGGGCATGGGCGAACATGCCGTACGCAGTTCGATGACCTCTTATGGCGATGGCGTATATAAATCAACCGATGGCGGAAAAACCTGGAAAAACATGGGACTCCAAAAAACCAGGCATATCGCCCGGATTGTGATAAACCCGAAAAATCCCGATATTGTTTTTGTAGCGGCACAAGGCGCTTTGTATGGCCCGACGCCACAACGTGGTGTTTATAAGTCGGTTGATGGTGGCAAAACATGGAAAAAGGTTTTGTTTGTCAATGACTCGACCGGCTGTTCCGACCTGTCCATAAACCGGTCCAATCCACAGATTCTTTATGCTGCCATGTGGCACATCCAACGTACCCCCTGGAAAATTATCAGCGGGGGCAACGGCAGCGGCTTGTATAAATCAACCGATGGAGGCAATACATGGACAAAACTTAAAAAAGGATTGCCTGCAGAAGAAGGGAAAACGGCCATTTCGGTCAGCCGGTCAAACCCCGAAAAAGTGTATGCACTGATCGAAAGCCCCCACGGACAGGGCGGACTGTTTGTTTCGGATAACGCAGGCAAAACATGGAAAAAAACAAGCGGAGACAACCGGCTTACCCAAAGGGCATGGTATTACACCAAAGTGTTTGTGGATCCAAGGGATGAAAATACGGTTTACGTACTGAGTGCAGCAGCACTACGGTCCATCGATGGGGGAAAAACATGGAAACTACTCAAAGGAACGCACGGCGATTTCCATGACCTTTGGATCAACCCGGAGCATCCGGAAAATATGGTCATAGGCAACGATGGCGGTGCGGCCATTACGTTTAACGGCGGCAAAACATGGTCCACACAGAACAACATGCCGACGGGGCAGTTTTACCGGGTCAATGCCGATAATTTGTTTCCATACCATCTATACGGCGGCCAGCAAGACAACACGTCGGTTAAAATTGCCAGCTTGTCGTTGGGAAGAAATGCGATAACCCGTCACGATTGGACCTATGCGGCAGGTGGTGAAAGCGCTTTTCTCGCCTTTAATCCGGATAACCCGCGTTACGTGATGGGCGGAAGCTATCTCGGCGATATAGAAATTCTGGATATGAAAGCGAAAGCAAGCACAAAAATCATGGAAGCGCCCATCGATTATATTGGAAGAAAAGCACGGGATATGAAATATATTTTCGACTGGAATGCACCAATCATACGATCACAGCATGCGCCAAATACTTATTACCACGGCGCACAGTACGTATTCAAAACCGAAGATATGGGAAAAACATGGAAAAAAATATCCCCTGATTTAACCCGTCATTTAAAAGACAAACAAGGTTACGGCGGCGGCCCGTACACCATCGAAGCGGTAGGCGGCGAAAACTATGGCGCACTAAGCTATCTTGAAGAGTCTCCCATACAAAAAGGGGAGCTCTGGACCGGCAGCAACGATGGGCTGGTGTACCTGACCCGGGACAACGGAACCCACTGGCAAAACGTAACCCCCAAAGGGCTCAAACCGTGTATCATCAATGCCATCGAAGCCTCGTCACACGACCCGGCCATTGCTTACATAGCCACCACAAGATACAAGTTCAATGATTTGACTCCGGCCCTTTACAAAACCACCGATTACGGAAAGAGTTGGAAAAACATCAGTTCGGGGATTCCTTATGGAGCCTACACCCGTGTGGTAAGAGAAGATCCTGTCAACAAAAACTTACTTTTTGCCGGAACGGAAACAGGACTTTTTATTTCGTGGGACGGGGGCACATCCTGGCACCCCTTCCAGTTAAATTTGCCCGTAACCCCCATTACCGATTTAATGATTCATAAGGGAAATTTGATTGTTGCCACAGCTGGGAGAGCTTTTTGGATACTGGATGATTTGACTCTGTTAGAACAATATCACCCCGGAGGGAAGAAAGCGTTAAAACTTTACACACCCGCTCCTGCCGTTTACGGATCATGGGGCAGTCCGATGAACCGCCCTTCCGAAAAATTTAACGGTTCTTCCTCTTTTTACGGGGTAAATCCTGCCAACGGTGTGGTATTCTATTATAGCCTACCGCCAACAGGTGACACGACAATAGTGACCTTACAAATAAAAAACAGCCGGGGAGAAATCATCCGCAGGTTTACTTCCGTAAAAGATACTGCTTTTAAGAAATGGGACGGCGGCCCGCCCAAACCGCAGGTATTGACCCAACGCAAAGGGTTGAACCGTGTGGTTTGGGATATGCGCTATCCGGTCATGCCCGGTATTACAAAGGTATATTTTGAAGGAAGTTTCAGGGGACACATGGCCGCACCCGGAACTTATACGGCATCGCTGAAAGTGGGAAAAACCGTTTTAACTGTTCCTGTTATCATTAAAAAAAATCCGCTTTTCAACATCCCCCAAAGCCAGTATGAAACCTATGACACGCTTTTGGCTGATATGGAACGTAAATTTACCGTGATGGTTCAAAAGGTAAACGCTCTCAAAAAGGTACAGGACAAAATCCGGAAAATCATCCCGGTATTGAAGAAAAAAGGAGACAAAACCCTTCTTGAAGAAGGGGAAACACTGCTCTCGCAACTGACGGCTTGGGACAACGCCATGGTACAGCGAAAAAGAATTGCCTATGATGATGTGGAGGCCTTTCCCGGAAAATTCTTATCCCACTACAAGTTTTTGATTAACCAAACCCAAAGCAGTCTGCCCAGGGTAAATCAGTCCGCCGTAGAAAGAAAAGCCGTTCTTGACAGCCAATGGGAAAAATTAAAAACCAGGGCCATAAAACTGGAACAAAGTATCATTCCGGAATTTAACCGGCAATTGTGCCGTGCCGGTATCGGGGCGCTGACACCAGAATAGAAAAGCAAAAGATTTCCGTACATCAACTGTTGGCCACAGACAAGTCGATTTCGTTTTCACCGGAAGCAATAATACTGGCAATGGTGGTATCGCCGGTGACATTCACTGCGGTGCGCAACATATCAAGCGGACGGTCAACGGCAAAAATCAAAGCAATGCCTTCGGTGGGGATTCCCACTGCCGTCAGCACAATCACCAACATAACGATACCTGCCCCGGGAACGGCAGCCGAGCCAATGGATGCCAGCGTCGCCGTTACAATAATGGTGAGTTGCTGTGCAAGGTCGAGATGCATGCCGTAGACCTGTGCCAGAAATACCGCTGCAACCGCCTGGTACAAGCTGGTCCCATCCATGTTGATGGTAGCCCCCAGCGGAAGGACAAAACTGGCTGTTTCGTTGGATATACCCAATTTTTCTTCGGCGGTTTCCATGGTAAACGGCAGGGTAGCTGCACTGGAACTGGTAGAGAAGGCCAGGAGCTGCACCGGGGAAATCGCTTTCAGGAATTTACTGAATTTAACTTTGGTGAATACCCTGATAAAAATCGGATAGATTACAAAGATCATCACCAGCAAACCCGCCACCACCGTCACGGCATACAAACCGAGTGCAGCAAACAACGACAAGGTAT
Source organism: uncultured Lentimicrobiaceae bacterium (assembly GCA_964473895.1). Lineage (GTDB taxonomy): Bacteria > Bacteroidota > Bacteroidia > Bacteroidales > F082 > Sulfidibacterium. The sequence continues at coordinate 10,461 of CAYYRE010000093.1, forward strand.
CCTGCGGGTGGTCGCCCGCCACATCCACCATAAGGGCGGCTATCAAGGCAAAAACACCATAGGGCGCCGCTTTCATGATAATGTCAATAATTTTCAATACCACATCGTTCAACCCGTTGATGAGTTTTTTGACCGGTTCCACCTTATCTTCCGGAACAAAAATCATGGCCACACCAAACAGTATGGAAAAAAAGATAACCTGCAGCATTTTGGTATTGTCGGTCAGCGAACGGAAAATGTTGGATGGGACAATATCCACTAATGGTTGTAACGGCGAAACATTTTTCAATTCCACGGCCTGGGTTTTTTTGGAGGCCACATTCTCCGAAAATTTTTGTTTGAACTCTGCCGCTTTGTCTTCAGGAAAAACCTTTCCGGGATTTGTAATGTTCACAATAATGAGCCCTACCGTAATGGCAATCACCGTGGTCAGAATATAAAATCCGAGGGTTTTCAGCCCAATGCGCGACAATTTGGAAATGTCCGTCAGATTACTCACTCCGCTAATGAGTGAAACAATGATCAACGGAACCGCGATCAACTTCAACAGGTTAATAAAAATGGTTCCCCAGGGTTTGATATAAAAGTCGGTAAATTGCAACCAATGCCAGTGAATGGCCGCAAAACCCCAAAGGACACCAAAGATCATTCCAAGCAAAATTTGCCAGTGAAAAGCGAGTTTTTTCTTTTTTCGTACCATAAATCTGTTAAAAACTAATTCGCAACAAGAAGAGACTGTGCTTCAAAAATAATAAATTTGTAATACTATTTACAAAACAAACCGACACCATCATGGGTAAACCGAAAAAAATAGGAATCCTAACCGCCGGGGGTGACTGCCCGGGGCTTAATGCGGCACTGCGCGGCGTGGGGAAAACAGCCATCTTGAAATACGGAATGGAAGTTGTTGGGATATCCTCCGGATTTCTTGGATTATTACACAACGATTACATGCCGCTGGACGAAGCTTCCCTTTCGGGGATACTCACCCTTGGCGGAACCATCCTCGGCACTTCGCGCGAAAAACCGTTTAAAAAAAACCACCATTTGGCCAACGAAAAGCCGCAGCTTATCAAAAAAAATTATCAAAAAGCTGGGTTTGATTGCATTGTCTGTATCGGTGGCAACGGCACCATGCGTACAGCCGCCCTGTTGGCCGAAGAAGGACTCAATGTCATCGGAATACCCAAAACCATCGATAACGATGTCTGGGGAACAGACCAAACTTTCGGTTTCGATTCGGCATTAACCATTGCCACCGATGCCATCGACCGGTTGCACACCACGGCCAACTCGCACAAACGCATCATGGTCATCGAAGTGATGGGACATCATGCCGGTTGGCTGGCACTTTATGCCGGAATGGCCGGTGGCGGCGATGTGATTTTACTCCCCGAACTGAAATACGAAATCAAAACCATCAACAAATACCTGAAATCAAGGGTGAAATCGGGAAAACCCTATTCCATTGTGGTTGTAGCCGAAGGCATCGACAAACCCAAGAAAGTGAGCGCGGCCACCTATATCGCCGAGAAAATAGAAGATGGCGTGGGGGTGGAAACACGAAAAACCATTTTGGGATATATCCAGCGGGGAGGCAGCCCCACCCCCACCGACCGGTTGCTGGCATCCAGCTACGGCGCCTGGGCGGTGGACCTTATCGCCAACGAAGATTACGGCAAAATGGTCATTAAAAAAGGTGAAAATATCAGTGCGCTGCCCCTGAGCGAAGTGGGAGGTAAATTGCGCCTCGTACCACCCGATAATCCGCTTTTGTTAAAAGGGCGTGGCTTGGGTGTTTGTTTCGGCACCAAAGAAGATGCTTTTTAATATCCGGAAAACCATCACCGTACAATTCTTATTATTTTTGTAAAAACCAAAAACGAAACATTATGGCCAGTATCTTCAGCAAAATCGTTAACGGAGAACTTCCCTCCTACAAAATTGCAGAAACGGAAG
>CAYYRE010000094.1:0-12352 GCA_964473895.1 uncultured Lentimicrobiaceae bacterium
CGAAAAAGTTGCAATACTCAAAGACATTCAAAAAACAGGGGTCGTAGAAGGTTGCAAAAAGCAATATGATTTCCGCTGTAAACATAGAAATGCATATTATTAACGGCGAGAAAAATGATTAAAGCACTTCCTTTTATCCTCTTCGTCACCCTCTCCGTAATGTTGGCTTGTGGGTGTTCAAAACCAACCACCGGTCGTGTGGGAGATAGCCAAGATTTGAATATTCCTAAACGGCAAAAGGATGCCATAAGTGGTTCGGAATTCGCCGAAAAGGTCAGGAATCTATCACTTATTGACAGGGAAAGGGCGGTGGTGAAAGAAATCCTATCAGGTAATGTCCCGTCTTTTTCGCGTAAATTGAAAGCCATCAAAATCCGGCGGGAGATCAATGCCAAAAGTTACGAATTGGTTTTTTTTACAGACTGTGATTACATGGCCATTGGTTCAGACGAGGATTACCTGTACATTCCCATGACTCCTTCAACCGCACAATATCTTGCCCATCAATTGGGTTGTACCCTTCCGACAAAAAAAATGGTAGATGACATTTATGCCAGCGCACAAATAAAATTACGCCCGCAACCCATCCCTCCGTCGGATACCATGACAACCATTCCGGTTTTTATGCAACATACCGATTCCATTAAAGCTCAAATTGCCCAATTGGGATTTGACAGATCTTATAACAACATCATTGCCGGACATAAAAAGGATATTATCATTTCAAATAAAATTTACAGCCCGGACAGAAATTTTGACCGGGTGGTCATATACGGATGGCATTTGAGCGTGAACCACCCCATCCAACCGGTATTTAACGGCCACAACGCCCGTTATGCCGATTATTCGCACGGGGTTCGCCTCATATCCAAAACAGTCTTCCTCAATGGCGATCCGGTTGGGATGGACCAGATTTTGAAAGATCCGTTATTGTCCGTTTTGTTGAGCGATGAAGGCGTTATCAGCAAACCGTATTATCCGGTAAATGACAGCATAAAATCAGCGGGTACAAGTTTGAAAAAGTAATGGTCTGTATTGCCATCGCCAAGTTTGGAAGGACTTCTATCCGACGGAGGACATCACAACAAAAATGCCCTGTCTTTCCAGCGAAAGATTTTCATTGATGCCGTTGATTCCATCCACCCGTTTCCCCGAAATTTTGTAGGTTTGTTTCCGGTTTAAAAATAAAAATGGGCCTTGTCCGTTAATTACGTATCAAGATATTTGTGAAACATACCGTCGTTTTCTTTTTTGTAATATCTGTTGTGATTTCCCCCGTCCTGCTTCGGGGGCAAAGTTATGGTACACAGGCTTTTCCGTTTTTGCAGGAGCCGGTAACGGCGCGGCTGGCTGCTTTGGGAACCTCTGTAGCAGCCATCAACGACAACGACATAACCATAGGTTTTGCCAATCCATCGCTGATCAATGCCCAAATGAACAACGACCTGTCGCTGGCCTACGTCAACTATTTTGCGGGATTTAACTACGGTTTGGTTCAATTTTCACACACTTTTCACAAAGCAGGCAGTTTCCTCATAGGCATCCAATTCATGAACTACGGAAAGTTTGATTATGCCAATGCGGCCGGTAACCGCGGCGGCACCTTTGGCGCTGCCGATTATGCCCTGAACATTGGCTGGGGACGACAACTCAGTTCCCGCTTTTTTATCGGAGCCACCGGAAAACTAATTTATTCCTATCTCGAAAGCTACCATTCGTTCGGGCTGGCTGTGGATGTGGCCGGAACTTACCAAAGCGCCACCAACTGGGTCTTTTCGCTGGTTGCTGCCAATGCGGGAATACAACTCAACCCTTATGTTCCGGGGGCTCCTACGGCTCCCCTGCCCTTCGACCTTTCGCTGTCGCTTTCCAAAAAACTGGAGCATGTTCCTTTCCGGATAATTCTTGCCTACGACCATCTCGAAAAGTGGAATCTGAGCTATTACAACACCGCCAACCCTCCGGGTGGTGTTGATCCCGTTACCGGAAACCCGGTGCCTTTGACCGGTTTTTCCAAATTCAGTGACCGGCTCATGCGTCATTTTATTTTCGGTGGGGAATTTCTGCTCGGCAAACACCTGATTTTACGCGGTTCCTATAACTACAGGCGGCGGCAAGAGCTCAGCATCCGTCAGCGTGTTGGTATGGTGGGTTTTGCCTGGGGTCTTGAACTCAAGATTTCGCATTTCCGGTTCAGTTATTCGCGTTCGACCTATCACCGGGCAGGATCGCCCAACTATTTCACACTCAGCACTTCCATCGACGATTTCAAAAAATAAGTTTCAAAAAGAAAGATGCTCTATTTTTTTATGCCAAGGACTTCTTTCCTGAATCCCTTTAATGCTTGCTGAATATCGGCTTCCGGGACCAGAATATTGGCTTTATGCCAATAAGAAACATCATAGCCCGTTTTTTGATCGGAAAATATTTTTCCGGGAGGCAAGGTTTCGTTGGCTGCAAACCGACCCGGATTTTTGTTGTTGATATTCGTACGCATGATCTCAAAAGAAAGAGTATAGGTCGAACGAAGCCAATGCTTTTGGCGTTTTACTTTGAAACGTATATTTCCCAATACATATTGAATATAATACCGCCCTTGATACCGCTGATACGAAACCCGGTATTCGGCCCATACAGGAAAAGCCTGTACATGGCCCCGTTTCTTTAAAACATACTGAACCCTGTTTTTACGGAGAGATTTTCGCTCGTAGTGGAATACAATCCGGACAATAGCCAGTGAAGTGGCATCAATATACAATGTCCCGGTAACGGCGGGCAGAACATTTTCGTTGCGCGGACTAAACGAAACAACATACAGCAACCGGTTGTCCAACACCGTCATGTTTTGCAGGGCATAAACAAAACGGTTCATTTGCCCGGCGCTTAAGAATCCGGGCTGCCGGCGTATCAAATCAAGGGACAAAACAGCCTGCAAGCCCCCCTGGAGTTTAAATAGCACCGAGTCTTTCGTGGTGATATTGGTATATTTTCTCATTTTCAGAACCTTCACCTGGTCATGATACAATGTGGGTCGCATGGGCTTTTTGTATATCTGTAACAGCGCTTCCGTATAAGACATATATTGACGGTTCTTTTTTACCTCTTCCCGGTAAAATCCACCAAAAGTAAAAGCGTTCGCATCATAATGATCCGGAATATGTAAAATGGCTCTCCGCACCAGTTCCCGGGCCGGAAGGCTGCGTATGAGAATTTCCGGTAAGGAAACAATCTTTTGATGCAACCGGAACAGCCGGAAGCTGTCCAAAACAGAAACCGGTACTTTCAAAGGATAATATCCCAATGCACTGATCATCAGCGTATCTTTCAGGTATTCTTCCGGTATTGTTATGGCAAAAAAGCCCTCCTTGTTGCAAATAACGCCGAAACCGCGATGCAGAATACCGGCTGTGGCGTATGGCAACGGCGCTCCTGTACCGGCAACCACTACCCTGCCGGTGTAACGGTACTCAGGCCGGGAAAATAATCGTTTGTCCTGTGGCAGAAACACAACCACCTGACGTCCTATCTGTTTATACTGTAACAAAGGATTGGCAAAAATACTGTCCAGAATCACACCAAAAGGAACCGATTTGAAAAAAGCATCCATGTACCGGTTTTGAGGTACAAAACGGGCATTATAGGTCAGGTTATATCCCGTGGCTTTTTCCAGCAAATGCAGTGCCGAATCGGCTACTGTATGATGGAAAGAAACAGAGACCGGTTGGCTGAGAACAGTTTGCTGCGCAAAGGCCTCCGGAGCCGTCCCCGCCAGCAGACAAAAAACCAACATAAAATTTATTTTGGCATTCACCTCTTCCTATTTTTCCGGACTTAAAATAATTTTATCTCCTGCTTTGCGGTATTTTAAATGGAATGTCAGACAAACAGAGCGCAATACCGTTTCGAAACCGGCGTGGTCATAGGTAGATGTCAGCCGCAAACCACCGAGGGAGTCTTCTGCAAGCACCAGGTTTTTTGCATAAGCCCTGTTAATCAACATTATGGCATCTGCCAGTTTTTCATTGTCGAAGCGGAGAATTTTGGTGCGCCAAGCCAGATAATTTGCCGGGGGTGGCATTGCTTTTGCCACCTTGCCTTGACGGAATACCCCGAATTCTCCGGCATGAAGTATCACTTCCGGAGCACCTGTCCGGTCTGCCGAAAGGCCTACCACACCCGAACGTACCAATACTTCCACACGATGGTCTTTACCTTGAGCCATTACGTTAAACGCTGTACCGTGTACAATCACCCTTCCGCCTGCCACTTCCACCACAAAAGGTTTCCCCGTCATTTTTCTTACCTGGAAAAATGCCTCTCCGGAAAGTTTTACCTTTCTGTTTTTTTGCGCAAACCGCTTTGGAAATTCAATGCGGCTGTTTCCATTTAAATAAACCACCGAACCATCGGGAAGTTTTACCTGTTGTTGGTTCCATAATGTATGTACAATGGTCGGTCTGCTGTTGACCCAAGTGGCCAGCCCCCATCCCATACCGGCGAGAAACAGCAGGACAACAGCCACCCGTATGGGAAAACCCCAAAGTATATTTCTACCGGAATCCCATTGATTTTTCTTCCCCGGCATTACCATTTTCTTTTGCAGGGAAGCCCATCCCTGTTCCGTTTGACGGCTATACAAATGGGATGCCTTTTTCAATATCTCATTTTCTGTTTTCATACTTTTTTCCAATATTCAAGATTCTTCCATATGTTTTTTCAGGTTTTTCCTGAGAAACCGTAATGCTTTGGTCATATTGTCTTCCACGGTTTTCACCGACAGGGAAAGCTTTTGCGCAATATCCCGGTAGGTCATCCCCTGGAAACGGCTCATTGTAAAAATCGTTCTTCTGCGTTCGGGCATACGCTCCAAAACATCAAAAACCCGACGGCTTGTTTCTGCATAGTATAACCGTTCGTCGGCGGGAAAAACCGGTACGGTTTGCCTTGACAGGTATTGCCTGTAATCATAGCCCTGTTTTTTCTTCCGGATCAGGTTCAGGCAGGCGTGGTAAACCGAGGTGTAAAGATAAGCCTGCAACGACGTTTGAATCCGGAGCTTTTGCCTGTCGCGCCATATTTTCAAAAAAACATCCTGAACAACTTCCTCTGCTTCAGCCGCTTCACCAAGTATCCTTGTGGCATGGTCCAGCATCGGTTCATAATAAAACCTGAAAATAAATTCAAAAGATTTTACGTCACCCTTTCGTAATGAGCGTAACCATTTTTTTTCTTCACTTTTTGCCATTGGCCCACTTTCCGTTGTTGCCGGTATTTCTCCGTGAAGTTCGGCAATATTTTAATATGACAGGAAAAGCGTTTCTACTTTTTTAAAATGCGTTTAAACTTCCGGATGGCACTTTCGATACTTTGATTGGGTTCTATAAAGTTATATTTTCCCCAGTAATCCTTTTTGGAAAAAGCTTCCACCGTTTCGGCAAACACCTCTTTCTGTTTAAACCGTTCCGAAGGTTTAAACCGCACCACATTTTGGTCTGTTCTGTCGGTAATGGCCATTTCGAAAGAGGTGGTGTAAATGGAAGAAAAGAGTCGTTTTTGCCATTTTATTTTAAAAGAAACTTCTCCTTTGGCATACTGAAAATACCATTTCCCGTTTTGCTGTCGATAGGTTACCCGGTAATGGGCAAAAGTCGGCGTTACTCTTGCACCGGCAGGCTTCTTTTTAATAAACAATTTGGCAGCAGCTTCCGGATGGTCCAAAACTAGTGAAAAGTCGGCCTCAGCCAAAGCATAACTCACCGCATCAATGTAAAAATTCCCCGAGTACCGGGGTTCCCCCAACGCATCCAACGGCTCGAAATGAATAACATAAAGCACCCTTCCGTTCTTTTTCACCTCGTTAATCAAACGAAAGCGGTACATACTGAGCATATTTTTGTTCAACAAAACAAACGGATTTTTCACAACATCAAGCAGGAGCCCGGTGGTGGGCCCGCCCCGCAGTTTAAACAACAAAGTATCCATTCGCCTTACATTACTTCCTTTTCTGCCTTTAATGATTTTCACCTCGTCGTCCTGCAAACTACGGTACGAAGCCTTATAAATACTTACCACGGCTTCCGAAAGCGACACATAATGGTTCCTTTTTTTGATGAATTCCCTGTAAAAACCGGTCATTTGATTGGCACGGTCCGGATAGTTCACCCCAACGCTTTCCATGACCCTTCTTACGATAAGGTCTGCCGGGTCGGGATGGATATAAATCTGTGTCAACGGAACAGGTGCCGGTTTCAGGTATAAAAAGTTGTGCCTCGGCTTTAACCGGCCCAGCGGAAACCGGCCGTTTTTATACCCCAAATGCGAAATGATCAAGTTTTTGGCCTGGCTTTCTTTGGCAATTTTGATGATAAATTCTCCCTGACTGTTGGTAATGGTGGCCGTATTTTGTCCTTCCACCATTATTTCGGCATAAACAAGGGGGATATGGGTTTGACTGTCCAACACCTTTCCACGGTAAGTGGTGTAATGGGCCGTATCGGCTTCTGCTTTAAGCATGGGGGTTGCCACCACAGGGCTTGTCCACAGGACACCGGCCAGAAACATTAATACCGGAAAAAGGGCCATTGATGGGATAATACGTTTTTTCATACTCTCTTCATTTTATGGTTAAGACTACTTTGTTTACTATATGACCCCTGAAAAGCAAAATACCCTGTCCTCAAAATACATTTTTTAGAATATTTTCTTCGTCACTGTTGCTCACCCAGTCGGTCAATAGCGCCACGGGCCGTTCAGCTATATCCTGAGGTACAGGCACACAGGGAATACCTGGTACCCCAACACCGAATGCCTTCCGGTTACCCCATTGCATTCGCTGCTTCCGACAGGATATTTTCGTACTTTTAGCTCCTGAAACAGGTGAAACAATATGTACCTTACCAGACTGAAAATAAACCATTTTAAAAATCATACGGCAGCCGATTTGCACTTTACCGAAAAGATCAACTGCTTTGTGGGCGACAACGGAGCAGGAAAAACCAATTTATTGGATGCCATTTACTACCTTTCGTTTACCAAGAGTTATTTCAATGCCATTGATGCACAAAACATCCGGCACGAAAGCGATTTTTTTGCTCTGCACGGCTATTACAAATTCAGGGAAACTTCCGACGACACGGTGAGCTGCATCCAGCAACGCAACAAGAAAAAACAGTTTCGTCTGAACAAAAAAGATTACGACCGGCTGTCGGATCATATCGGCAAGATCCCGCTGGTTATGATTTCGCCGTACGACCGTGACTTGATCAACGAAGGCAGTGAAGTCCGGCGGAAATACCTCGATGGGGTAATCTCCCAATTCGACAAATTTTACTTAAGTGATTTACTGGAATACAACAAAGCCTTACAGCAACGCAATATGCTGTTGAAACAGTTTGCCGAACAACGCACTTTTGATGAACTTTCCCTTCAAATCTGGGATGAAAAACTACTCGGCACCGGGGAAACCCTCTTCGAAAAACGCAAACAGTTTCTTGAAGAATTTAACCCCCTTTTCGACCGTTATTACCGTTACCTTTCCAATGAGCAGGAAAAAGTATCCATCCTTTACAAATCACAACTACAGGAAACAGCTTTTCCCGAACTCTTAAAGGCATTGGTACAACGCGACCTTACGTTACGTTACACCTCCGGAGGTATCCATAAAGATGACCTTTTGTTTATGATGAACGGCTATCCCGTGAAAAAATTCGGTTCGCAAGGGCAGCAAAAATCATTTGTTATTGCCATTAAGCTGGCCCAATTTGAGTATATGCGTCAGAAAAAAGGCTTTAAACCCATTTTGCTTTTCGACGATATCTTCGACAAATTGGATGAAAAACGGGTGGCACAAATTGTGGAACTGGTCAGCCGCGAAAATTTCGGTCAGGTATTTATCACCGACACACAGCCCTCCCGGATTTCGGCTATCTTTGAACAGATCGCCATCGACCATAAAATTTTCCGTGTAGAGCAAGGAACCGTTAAAGAATGGATATGATAAAACGTGACAACCAATACAGCCTGAAAGAAGCCATTGATGCCCTCATACGTGCCTATGGTTTTCACGACAAATTACTGGAAACTACCCTCATCGGCTCGTGGGATAAGGTGGTAGGGGGCGTTTATGCCGCCCATACCCTTTACCTGAAGGTCAAAGACCGGACTTTGTTTGTGCAAATGGATGCTCCTGCCCTGCGGCAGGAACTCTCCATGCAAAAAAGCAAACTCATCCAAAAACTCAATGCCCAAACAGGCGAAAAAACCATTGATGATATCGTATTCCGGTAAAAGCAACCCCCATCTTTCCTAAACAGGCTGCCGTCCGCTCCTACTTGGCATAACTTATGGCCCGGGTTTCACGAATGACCGTGATTTTAATTTGACCGGGGTAGGTCATCTCTTCCTGGATTTTCTTCGAAAGGTCGTACGACAAGCTGTCGGCCTGTTCATCCGTCACTTTATCGGCGCCCACAATCACACGCAACTCCCGTCCGGCCTGAATGGCATATGTTTTCACCACCCCCGGGTAACCCAAGGCAATTTCTTCCAATTTTTTCAAACGCTGGATGTAGGCTTCTACCACCTCCCGGCGGGCACCGGGCCGCGAACCGGATATGGCATCGCAAACCTGCACAATGGGAGCTATTAACGTTTCCATTTCTATTTCATCGTGGTGGGCTCCAATGGCATTGCAAACATCGGGATGTTCTTTGTATTTCTCTGCCAACTTTTTCCCCAGCAAAGCATGGGGGAGTTCCGCTTCGTTTTCCGCAATTTTTCCAATGTCGTGCAACAAACCGGCCCGTTTGGCTTTTTTGGGATTCAGTCCCAACTCGGCAGCCATGGTAGCACTCAGGCGAGCCACTTCAATGGAATGCGACAACAGATTTTGCCCGTAGGAAGAGCGGTAACGCATCCGCCCCACCAACTTGATCAATTCGTGGTGCATGTTGTGAATCCCCAGATCGATGACCGTCCGTTTTCCCGTTTCCAAAATTTCCTGGTCCACCTCTTTCTTCGTTTTGGTCACCACCTCTTCAATACGTGCCGGGTGAATCCGGCCATCGGCAACCAGTTTTTGCAAGGACAGACGGGCCACCTCACGGCGGATGGGGTCAAATCCCGAAAGCAAAATGGCATCCGGTGTATCGTCTATGATAATTTCAATGCCGGTGAGCGATTCCAAAGCCCGGATATTTCTTCCTTCCCGGCCAATGATCCGCCCTTTGATATTTTCATCTTCAATATTAAAGACCGTTACCGTATTTTCAATGGCATGTTCCGAGGCGGTACGTTGGATGGTTTCCACCACAATCTTTTTGGCGGTACGCTCAGCGGTCAAGCGGGCCTCTTCCGTAATTTCACGGATCATCATCATGGCTTCGGCCTTGGCCTCCCCTTTCAACGATTCAATGAGTTGGTCTTTGGCTTCCCGGGCAGACAATTTACTAATGTTTTCCAACCGTTCCACCTGTTCTGAATGCATCTTGTCAAGCTCTGCCTGCTTTTTGTTAACAATTTCTAATTGGTTGTTCAGATTGTTTTTCAGGGCATTCAGTTCATTATTTTTTCGTTGCGTTTCCTGAATTTTTTGGTTTAATGTGGTCTCTTTCTGCCGGACACGGCTTTCCGCTTTTTGAATATTCCGGTTTTTTTCATCAATGAGCTTCTGGTGCTCACTTTTCAGTTGTAAAAATTTCTCTTTGGCCTGTAAAATTTTTTCTTTTTTTACCACTTCGGCCTTCTCTTTGGCCTCTTCAAGAATAGCTTCGCTCTTTTTCAGTAAAGCTTTCCGCAAGACATAATAGGTCAGGGCAACACCCAAACCGATACCTGCCAACACAAGTACGCCATCCAATATAATTGTTTCCATAAGCATGTTGTTTGTGTGGCAAACACCTGAAAATAAAAAAACCCGCATAATCATGGAGCTAAAGTAAACTCCGGAAAAACATGGTTAGGGATGCCGTGATTTTCGAACGTCCAGTGTCTGCCCGGAGGCAAATCCCACGAAGGTAAACAGGCCTGTCCTACGATCCGCTAAGCTGGTCCCTAAAGTTTGTAGTGTTGAGTTTACAAACATTAGATTATGCGGGTATATCTTACATTCAAGAACGCACTTCCAACGATAATTGATGCGTTAAGAGTTCATCGATCTCTTTCAATTTCAACGCCATTTCTTTCTCCCGGAAGTTCTTTTTTTCTTCCAATTCCAATATTCCTACTGCATTTTGCAGGGCAATCATGGCCAGGATATCCTGTTGGTCCTGATGCTCATAACGATGCGCAAAGGCCTTGATTTCCTCTTCCACCGATCGTGCCGCTTTCCGTACCAACTCCTCCTGCTCCCTTTGCACCTTCATTTTATAAGGCCTTCCGGCAATCACCACTTTGATATTTAATAATTTATCCTGCAAAATCTCAATTATTTACTGATCACATCAATACTCCGGTCGATCTCCCTCAACAGCTCATCAATTATCTGAATTCCTTTCTCAACACCGAATTTATTTTCAAAGGCATTTGCCAAAGTTAATTTTAAAAATTCATTATTTTTTTTGTTTAACATTTCCCGAAGTGTCGCAACTTGCTGTTCCAGTTCCGCCACTTCATCCTTAAGCCGCTTATTTTCAGCCTCAAGCAAATGATATGACGCAATTAACTTCCTGACTTTGTAATCAATACCGGAAATTAGTACCTTCTCATCTGCCATCGGCTTCCAATATGTTGCGGTACAAAAGTAGTTATTTTCACACAGCAGCGCAAGAATTTCCGTAAAAAGAACCTTGCCTTTAAGAATTTTTTACAAAATACATCGCAATAACTTATGTAATAGAAACTTATGTTATTTTTTATTTTGGGCGGGCCTGCCCGCGGGCTTTCACGGGTGGTCCGCTCATAGTCCTCACGCCGGTGGCGCGTCAGCAAACCGTTTGCGGGGGCTTCCTGCGGTCGCCCCGCCTCCGGATGCTTCCGGACGCCACCGGCCTTCCGGGCTATCCGCTCCCCCCCCTGCCGCAATAATGACAGAAAACCTACGGAAAACGAACCGAAAAACGGATCCATTGATAGGCATAGCACCCACTCCTGAAAATGTCCAATTTTTTTGTACCTTGGTCACGCCAACCAACCCCCGCAACCATGACCGAAGATTTCCTCTACTACCTCTATCAGTACCATCTCCCCGGAAAACCTTTATCCACCACCGGTGACGAACCCCTGACCGTTTTCCAGCCAGGAACAAGAAACCACCACAGTGGCCCCGATTTCTTCAACGGAAAAATTAAAATAGGCAATACCCTCTGGGCCGGAAACATCGAAATCCACATCCGTTCTTCCGATTGGTTTCGCCACGGCCACCACAACGATCCCCGGTACGAAAACATCATTCTTCATGTGGTTTATACCGACGACCGGCCTGTGTTGCGTCCGGACGGCCGGCCGGTGGCCACATTGGAACTCAAAGGAAAATTCAACGAAAAACTTTTTGAAACCTATCGCGGTTTTTTACTTTCAAAACACTGGATCCCCTGCGAAGCACACTTGACCCGTGCCGGACATTTCCACCTGCTCAACATCCTCCATCGCATGGCTGCCGAACGGCTCGAACAAAAAGCCTCGGCCCTGGAACAACAACTCCGGCAAAACAACAATGATTTCAGGGAAACGTTTTATCAAAAACTCCTCGAAAATTACGGATTTAAAGCCAATGCCGCGCCTTTTGCCCGTCTGGCCCGCTCGCTGCCCTATGTTTTGCTGGCCAAACACAAAGACAACCTTTTCCAGATCGAAGCATTGCTTTTCGGACAGGCCGGCCTGCTCAGCACGAATGTTGACGAAGAATATCCCCGTCAACTTTTAAAAGAATATGATTTTCTTTCCCGAAAATACGGCCTCGAGCCGCTTCCACCCACCATCTGGCGGTTTATGCGCCTGCGCCCACCCAATTTTCCCACCGTGCGGCTGGCCCAATTTGCTACCCTTTTTTACCGTTCCACCGCTCTGCTGCATAAAATCCTTGAAACCAGGCGGCTAAGCGATGTCGTTTTCCTGCTGCATACCGAAGCATCTGCCTATTGGAATACCCATTACCGTTTCGGTAAACCGGCACCGCCCCGTGTCAAAAAAATGGGGAAAAGTTCTATCCATCTGATTCTTATCAATACCATCATCCCTTTTCTTTTTGTATATGGCAACCAAAGCCATCGCCAGGATTTACGCGACAAAGCCCTTGAATGGCTTACCAAACTACCTCCCGAACGCAACACCATTACGCAACATTTCAGTACCCTGGGTGTTAAACCCGAAAACGCCCTGCACAGCCAGGCACTCCTTCACCTCAAACACAACTACT